>JAICQC010000207.1 GCA_025938055.1 Anaerolineales bacterium
CCAACAATTCCCCCGAGAAGCGCGGCGATAATGATCTTGCCCAGCATCTGAAATTCGGCGGCTATCTCCATAATAGAATTCAACTCCCTTCCAATGGCACACGATTCCGTGTTTTCCGTCCCTTTAATATAGAGCAAAAAGAAGGAAATTCTTATGGGGATAATCCCCGCTCAATATAGGCAATTCCCTAGGGTTTGTATGCAAATTGAGTCTATGTCAGAGCGTAGCGAAGAGTCCAGGTCTTGGCTGTTTTTCGGGCAAAATCTGTGATTCTTCGTTGCTCTGCTCCTCACGCGAAGCGTGACAGGCAATCGGATTTTGCATGCACACCCTAACAGTATTTGAGCAAATAGTGGTTCCAATTTGGGTTGGATCGAAGTGCTACCTGAGAAATGACCCCGCGCTGACAAAGATCTGTTTGAGCGACTCGCGTTCCTGCACATCATCAATATACACACCGTTGCGCCCTCGCGAAGAGTGCATCATTTTCCATCCGCCCAGGCTCACACCAACATGCGTGATCTTTCGTCCGCTTCCGCCTTCGCTGAAGAACAATAGATCGCCCGCTTCAAACGGCGGCTCGACCGGGGTAGCTTTGGCGTACTGCATGTCAGCATCGCGCGGGATCTCAATGCCAAGCCAGGCATACAGCAGGCGCGCGAAGCCCGAGCAGTCGATTCCATTTCCGCTTGTCCCGCCCCAGAGATATGGCACACCGGTCATGCGGGTGGCATCGTTTATCAGCGTATTTCGTTGCTCTTCCGTCGACTCCGGCAGGTCAGTGAGAGCGCGCAGCAGAGTTGCAGGCATCCATCCCGTTTGATTGGCTGACACTTTTGCCCAATCGCCGCGGGTTTCTTCCACGGCGACCCCCGTTCCGCTCACCAGGCGCGTCATGATCTGACTCGATGAATCAGGCAGTGAACGTAATTCACAGGATGGCGCCAGCACTACATGCGTTGCCTGCATGCCGGAACTTTCTGTGAGATAAGCCTTGTACGCCCAGCCGAGATAGCCATCTTTCTGTCTTGTAAAGACCCAGCTTCCCTGTTCTTCCAAAATTTCTAGTTCCGTGCCGAAGTGCAACTCGCTTGAAAGCGGCATCCCGAATGTTGGCTTTTCGTATAAGCCGGTCAGGTTCGTTGCGACGTGCATGCGCGATAAATCCCCCTTGCGGAGGATTCGGATGGAAGCAGTATCCAGTTTCCATTTGGAAAAATGACTCGAGAGCGTTTCCAACTGCGCCTCATCGAGCAGGCGTCCACTCAAGGTCAGGCTGGTGTTCTGAAGTCGTACGATCTCGATGTCAAACACCGATGTACGCTGATCACTTTGCGCTGCCAGCTTATCGAGCGTTGTTTGAATGTTTTCCATCGTTGGATTGTACACGATTTATGTTAAAGGATATTGCTGAAAATATCTATGCAAAGTGATCTACACTCGTCTGTTTCCGACCCTATTGTGAAACACGTATAGCGATGAGAGGGTAATTTGGACCAGCGTCCAAATTACCCTCTCGTTTACGTAAACTCAGCGATTAGCGCTGGATGTCCCACTTTTCCCAGTGATCGTAGCCGGTGATCGATTCGGTATCCTGGATCTCGGGACGGATCAGGATATCGTCGCTGTACCAGTATAGCGGAGCCAAAACGGCTTCATCCACCAGCAGGATCTGTTCAGCCTGGGCATAGAGATCCATGCGTGCCTGTGGATCCTGTTCGTTGGCAGCCTGCTGAAGCAATTCGGTGAACTGGTCAAAGTTCGGATTGTCTCCGGGGGTATATTCCTCCGCGGCGGTCAGACCCACGTTGATGGGCCAATCGACCACATCGGTGAAGGCGGCGTTGAGTCCAAACACGTCAAAGAGGAAGTTATTGGCGTCGGGGTAGTCCTGCACCCAGGAATTACGATAGATGTTCTCGTTCCCTTCCGTCCGGGTATCGAGATAAACGGCAAGTTCCTGTGTGACAAATGTGACATTGATCCCCAGCGTCTCGTTCCACATTCCAACGATGGCTTCGCCATTCCTCTGGTGACCTTCTGTGGCGTTTGCCATCAGGGTCAGCTGAAGGTCTTCAGGTTGAAGGTTTTTCTCCGCCAGGTATTCATCGATCAGCTCCTTGGCTCTCTCCGGATCATATTTCACACCCTGATCGGGGTAAAGGTCCGGCTTGGGTCCGCCTGCCGCACCCGGGTTGGTGAAGAATTGGGCAGGGGTTTCGCCTTTCGCAACCTGCTGGACGAGCAATTCGCGGTCGATGGCCAGCGAGAGCGCCAGGCGCACTCGCTGATCGTCCGTGGGAGCAAGTTTGGTGTTGAAGCCATACCATTCTGTGCCAAGTGTAGATACCGGACGGAGCATGTCGGCGTACGCCGGGTCGGCATGGATGCGATCCCATTCCTCCGCGGGTATACCGACAATATCCAGGTTGCCAGCTTCGAACTCAGACAGCGCGGGGGAGGCATCCAGGAAACGGAACTGAATCTCATCGATCTTTGCTTGCGGGACGATTTCGTTGCCGGGCCAGAACGGATTCTTGATCAGGACCAGGGACGAGTCGTGAATCCATTCCTTGAGGGTAAAGGGACCATAACCCTGGAAGAATTCCTGCTCCGTCCAGCGGTCGGCTGCAGCTTCTGTGCAGTCATCCCCTTCGATCAACCATTGAGGGGTGGCATGGGCAATCCACAAGCCGAGCAAGTTCAGGTTGTAAACAGCCGGGGCTGTGAACGTGTATTCGATCGTATTTTCGTCAATTGCCTTCACGCCAACTGAGGCAGGGTCGGTGTTCGTGCCATCGCTGAATTCGGCTGCCCCGGCGATATAGGGGAGCAGGGCATAGGCGTAATCAGATGCGGTCGCGGGGTCGATCGTGCGCGTGATGCCATAGACAAAGTCCTGGGCGGTCACCATACGATCACTGCCCTGACAATCCTGGACAACCTCTACCTGACCACTTTCCTCGTTGTAGTGTACCCAGGGGACGTTTTCCATAATGTCCACGGTATAGACCAGCCCGTCGTCCGAAACCTCGTAGCCGGTTGCCATGGCAAGCTCGATTTCGGCGGTGGTTTCATTCTGGCGCACGACTCCTAACGATGTTGACTCTGCGATCTGGATTTCGGCGCTCTGCGTAGCCAGGGCAGGGTCAATCGTCGCGAAATCGCTCGCGCCGCCAGACAGTCGCAGGATCTTGGGCTCCGTGGACGTGGGCGGCTCTGTGGGGGCCTCCGTCATTACTTCGGTGGGCTCTGAGGGCTCCGCGGGTTCTTCGGTAGCAGGTGCTACGGTCGCCGGCGCCTGTGGCGCACAAGCCGAGATCAACAAGACAAACACAGTGACCAGGCTTAAAGCCAAATATCTTTTAGACATGGTGGTTTTCTCCTCTAACGCTCTAAGTTGATTTTGATTTGGTGGGGTAGCGGGGATTTATATGAGCCTGCCTCCTTTTCTATAATCGGTGAAAATATATTTTGGATATATTTTCAATACACCAAAAATATTTTTTTATTATATAATATTGGAGAGGCATCGTCAATAACCCTATGGAGTGGAGATATGGCACGCGAAACAGTTCTGCGACAGCATGTGTATGAACAAATCAAGCATGATATTATTACCTGCACATTGGCGCCTGGTGAGCCTTTGAGCGAGAACCAGTTTGTAGATCGCTTTCAGGTTAGCAAGACTCCTATTCGCGAGGCATTAACCTCTCTGGTACAGGATGGATTGGTGGAATACACTCCCAATCGCGGTTTCATGGTCACAAATGTATCGGTCTCCGATATTCAGGAGATTTTTGAGGCACGCATTTTCTTCGAAGCAGAAATTTTCAGGCTGGCTGTGAAAAAAATATCCGATGCCGAGATCGATGAGTTGGAGAAACAGAGCCAGGTGGCGGGAGATCCAAAAAGCCCCGAGTATGCAGAAACCTTCCTGGAATCGAACCAAAAATTCCACATGACGCTGGCGGCTGCCGGAGGCAATAGCCGCCTGCTCTGGTATTATGAAACCTTGATGAACGAAGCCCAGCGACTGTTCTACATGGACTTATCGCTTCACCATCAGGACTTTCGCTGGGGGCACGGCCATGAAGGGATCATCAAGGCACTGCGGAGCCGCGATGAACAGGGAGGAGTGACCGCCATCCGCGATGCGCTTGAAAATGCGCGCAAACGAGTGCTTGGTATGTAGAGAGGCTGCCGATGGCAAACTATATTATTCGCCGCTTGCTGTACCTGCTGGTCGTATTATTTGTGGTGGCTGGCATTACGTTTATTCTGATGCACGCGGTGCCGGGAGGACCGTTCGATAAAGAAAAGAAACTGCCCCCTGAGATCCAAGCCATCAAGGAAAAATACTATCACCTTGATGATCCTTTGCCTATACAGTTCTTTTCGTATCTTTCCAGAGTGGCAATTCCGCGTATTACCACGATACCTCCCACATTAAACATAGATGACGATTATCTGATTACCGTCAAGACGGGGGAGTACTGGTTCAAATGGATGAACTTCGGACCATCCTATGCTTCACGCAGCCGCACAGTGAACGACATCTTCCGTGAACAGCTGCCAGTTTCCTTTCAATTGGGCGCGATCGCTCTGGTGATTGCGCTGGTCATTGGAATGCCTCTCGGGATACTGTCCGCGCTCAACCACAACCGGTGGCCCGATTATGTGAGCATGGGGGTGGCGATCTTCGGTGTTTCGGTCCCCACCATTGTGCTGGGACCCCTGCTGGTGTGGATATTTGGAGTGGCGCTTCAATGGCTGCCGCCCACCGGCTGGGGTGCCAAGCCGCCGTTCGTTTTGGGATTGTTCCCAAGCACATTGACCTGGGATTATTTTAAATACGCCATTTTGCCGGCATTTGTGCTTGGCTTTGGCAGCTCCGCTGTGATCGCCCGACTGACGCGTGCCAGCATGCTTCAGGTGATTCGCGAAGACTATATCCGTACGGCGCGCGCAAAGGGGTTGCATGAGCGATTGGTCGTCATGCGTCATGCGCTGAAGAATGCGTTGATTCCCGTGGTAACGATCCTGGGTCCACTATCTGCCGCGCTGGTAACAGGCACATTTGTTACCGAGCTGGTCTTTGGCATTCCCGGCTTGGGGAAATACTTTGTGACCAGCATCAGTAATCGCGATTACCCGGTGATCATGGGAACGATCCTGCTCTACGCGGTTTTCCTGGTGCTATCCAACCTGGTCGTGGATATTGTCTATGCCATGCTTGACCCGCGTATTCATTATAGTTAATAGGAAAAAACATGACGGCTTTAACAAAACCCCTTCCATCCGCTGCAGACCAGCCTGCGACCGCCAAGAGCCGCAGTCTCTGGCAGGAGGCAATGAGACGCCTCATGCGGAATCGCGCCGCCCTCACAGGAGGCATTATTATCCTCCTGCTGATTCTCACCGCTATTTTCGCAGATCTGATCGCGCCCTACACGTTTGAAAAACAATCGTTGATCAATGCGAACGCCGTTCCCACCTGGGTAACGAATATATTCCCTTCGATGAAGCCCTATGCGGTGATCAATGAGGACTATCTGATCGGAGCAGACTCGCTCGGTCGCGATCTGTTCAGCCGCATTGTGTACGGGACGCGGGTTTCTCTTGCTGTGGCTTTTATCGGTCCTATTATCAGTCTGATCATCGGCGTGATCTATGGAAGCATTTCCGGCTTCTTCGGAGGCCGCATCGATAACATTATGATGCGTGTGGTGGATGTATTGTATGCCTTTCCCGGCTTGCTCTTTATCATCCTGCTCATGGCATTTTTTCGCACCACGCTTGCCCAGCCGGAGGAGGGAACATTCGCCTATTACCTGGGACAACTGGACGCCAAGTTTGGCGGGCTGCTCTTCATCATGATCGGCATCGGTCTGACAGGCTGGGAGACTCAGGCGCGCCTGACGCGCGGCCAGGTCCTGTCGGTGCGCGAGAAGGAATATATCGAAGCCGCGCGCGCGATTGGCGCCACCAATCTGCGGATCATGTTTCGTCATATCCTGCCAAATATCCTCGGTCCCCTGATCGTTCTCGAAACACTTTCCATTCCCGGCTATATCTATACCGAGGCGTTCCTCTCGTTCATTGGTCTTGGAGTCAATCCGCCAACGCCTTCCTGGGGCTCGATGATCTCGGATGGGTCGCGCGCGCTGCGGGCGTATCCCAACCAGGCGCTGTTCCCCGCACTCGCACTCGCTATTACGATGTTTGCATTCAATTTTCTCGGGGATGGGTTGCGTGATGCGCTCGAACCCCGATTGCGGGGAACCCAGGAATAAAGCATGCCCCAGATCAACATCAACGATGCAGACATTTACTACCAGGCATATGGGGAGGATCAACCCGGTCGCGCGCCGATTGTGCTGATCCATGGCTCGACGATCGACAGCCACACCGACTGGGACTCCATCGCACCCGAACTTGCCCGCCATTATCGCGTCTTTGCACCCGACTGTCGCGGACATGGCAGATCGAACAACCCGGAGATGAGCTATTCATTCAAAGAACTTGCAGATGACGTTGCCGCGTTTGTACGCGCTATGGGAAATGAACGCGCCCATATCATTGGTCACAGCAATGGTGGAAATGTAGCCCTCGTCACGCTGAGGGAACATCCAGAGATTGTGCAGACGTGCATTCCACAGGCAGCCAACGCATACGTGACGCGTTACCTCATCGAGCGTGAGCCGAAGGTCTTCGACCCGGACCGGGTCGCACGTGAAGTGCCTGAATGGCGCGACGAAATGATCCGGTTACATGCGGAAGTTAATGGTCAAGACTATTGGCGTGAGTTGTTATGGCTGACGATGAAAGAGATTATTTCCGAGCCGAATTACTCGCCTGCTGAACTGGCGCGCGTCGAGAGACCGGTCCTTGTCATCATGGGCGCTGAGGACACGGTCAACGCGCCGGATGAGCACGCCCAATATATCGCCAACAACATCCCGAACGCCGAGTTGTGGATTCCCGAAAAGACCGGGCACAACGTTCACTTTGAACGGCGCGAGGAATGGATCGCGAAGGTATTGGATTTTCTGGAGAGACGTGGTTGACAACGAATGAAGCTCCACTGGGAACCCATTACGCTCGATCTCAAAACGACCTTTCGCGTGGCACACGGCGCCAGCGACCAGCGTCACAATGTGCTCGTCCATCTCGAGGATGGAGTGGGGGAGGCGGCAGCAGTCCCATATTATGGTGAAACGCAAGAGGGGATCATCGAATATCTCAAATCCGTTCCTGACCTGGGCGACGACCTGTTTGACTTGGATGGGGTATTGTCGAGGCGGCCCGTTGGGTCTCGGGCGGCGCGCTCTGCCATCGATCAGGCGCTGCACGATGCGTGGGGACGAAAGCTGGGGCAGCCGCTTTACCGGCTGTTCGGTTTGAATCCGAGCCGCCTGCCACTGACCTCTTTCACCATCGGTATGGATGAACCTGAGGTAATGGCAGAACAGGCGAAGGCTCTGGAATATCCCATTCTCAAGATCAAACTGGGAAGCGAAAGAGATGAAGAAATCGTCGCCGCGATTCGTGGAGTTACAAATACCAGATTGATTGTAGATGTGAACGCAGGCTGGACGCGCGAACATGCTCTGCAGATCATCCCGCGCCTGACCGATTACGACCTCGAACTGATCGAGCAGCCGCTCGCCGTTGACGATGTGGAAGGCTATTTCTGGCTCAAGGAAAAGCTCCGGACCCAAAAGGTGAATACGCCGATCTTCGCCGACGAGACCGCCAAAACCTCGCATGATGTTGTGAAACTTGCCGGTGCTGTGGATGGCGTTGTCGTAAAAACGATGAAGAGTGAAGGCATCCGTGAGGCGCTGAGGATGATCCATACAGCGCGGGCGCATGATATGCAGATCATGCTCGGCTGCTTTATCGAATCATCTGTGGGCGTGACTGCCGCAGCGCACCTCGCTCCGCTCTGCGATTATGCGGACCTGGACGGACCCCTGCTGATCAAAAACGATCCGTATCGCGGACTGGTCTATGATGGCGCAAATCTCACCCTGCCAGATGGACCGGGATTGGGAGTGGTGAGAAACTAATTCGG
>JAICQC010000464.1 GCA_025938055.1 Anaerolineales bacterium
AAAAAATCGTTTAATAAAAAAATCAGACTCGTCGCATTCATCATCCTGCTAGTGTTCTGATTATCCCCGTTGCAACGCTTGGACCTTATGCGCTGCAAAATTATTCGACCGAATTTTTCAGAAATATCTTGAACAATGAATAAGCTTATGATCCACAACTGTACAAAAAATCCTCATCGCTGTAACGCTCAGAAATCCCAATCCACTTGTATCATGGAGATCTGGCTGGAACCATTCTCCAATGAAACTCGTCAGTGCCACGCTCAAGAACAGTAAAGGAGAATCTCATGTTGAAAAGGTTTTTAGCCATTGCGCTGGTCGCAGCTGGCATAGCAGCTGCTGCTTTCTGGTTCTACCAAAACCCACCGGGCGTTACCATGATCAACCCTGCGCGACCACCCGAACCGATTCTGGAACCGGCGGAAGTGGAAAAGATCCGTACCTTGCAGACTACAAAAGAAGTTTACCTGCTGGGTGGCGTGAGTCCGAACGATACGACCATCATGGTGATGGCTGGTACGGGGGAGGATTCGGCCCAGGCCTCATGGCTGAATCTTCCAACTGGACAATTGCAACCTATTGACTCAAAGCTTCTGGAATTCATCCCTCAGGGTGACATCGCCTGGTCCAGCGATCAAACTGCGCTTTATCTTTCGAACAATGCAAATGGTGACCCGGTCCTTGTCACCATACAGCGCGAGACCGGGGAGATACGGGCTGAAGCGTTGGAGATCAGTGGTCGTCCCCTAAGCCTCTCACCGGATGGGTCGCGTCTGTTGATCGAAAGCGGAACCGAGGCCGGGATGGAACTGGCAGTGTTGAATCGCGAGACCGGCAAGACCGAAACACTACTCAGCTATGCAGGGGGGAGTGGTCCCCTGTCGATTGCATGGACCCCCGATGGCGGCAAGCTGGCCCTCGTTCGCTACGAAATCCCTGCCGAGATCGCTGCCAACCCGGAGAAAATTGCCGAATTTGCCACGAAAGAGGCGCTGGGTAAGATTACACTGGAGGAAAATCCGTACTTGGCCAGTAATATCATCGACATTTTCCATCTTGGCGAGGGTAAATTCAAACCGGAAACACTTCATGCCTCGGATGGCGATGGCTATCTGTTCAAGGAAGTGAACTGGAGCCCGGATGGTCAGCTCTTATTGGTGAAAACGGTCAGTCCTTCCCAACCCGCCGGCCGGGCCCACCCGTCTCTCGTGGCGCAGGGTGCGTTTTCTGGCAGTTCCTCCTACCGATTCTACGATGCCAACCTAAGCCTGATAGAAACGCTTGACCGGCCAGAAACCGAAGCACCATATTATTCCAGCGCGATGTTTATTTCCCCGCATGAAGTGGTGATCACAGCAGCTTATGGGCTGAGCATGCACCTGTCCTACTTCAATCTGCAGTCGGACGAGTTCCGAATGCTGCCAACCGAGGCAGGGACGTTTGGGGAACGATCCGGAGGGTTTCAGGTGTTTGCCACGCACCAGAGCCGGCGGTTAATTTACAACCAGTCCTCGTTTCAACATCCCCCAGAGATCTATCTTTTGGAGCTCGAGGGCAGTGAGCCAAAGCCCCTCTCCCAGTTCAACTCAGAGGTGGCAGCTGCAAATCAAATCCGCGTGAATGAGGTCAGTTTCCAGCTGGATGAGAATACAGTCCGCACCGGCTATCTTCTCCAGCCAGCTGGCGCTGCATTTCCTCCTCAGAATGTGCCAATCGTCGTTCACCACCAGGGTGGGCCAGGCGGTGCAATGACCAATCGCTGGGGAGCCACTACAGAGGATCCATTCAACCTGCTACCCAATTTCGGCATTTCCGTTTTGTTTATGCCGTTCTCAGGTCGTGAGGGATTCGGTCCCGAGTTTTACTTAGCTCTGGCAGATGAGGACAACTTCGGACAGATCGACGTGGCCGAGTCAGCCCTTGCTGTTCAATATTTGATCGAACATGGCTACACCAGTGAAAGTCAGATAGGCGTTAATGGCTGCTCGTATGGCGGCTACCTGGTCAATCAGAGTATTACCCAATATCCCGAACTCTATGCAGCCGCCATCTCCCAGTGTTCCATCATCGATCTGGTGGATTATTGGAACTTCAACCCGTACCTCGTGACGTTTTATGAAGGAAGCCTGCCGGAAGAGCGACCCGAAGAATACCGTCGCGATTCGCCACTGCATAATGCGGATGCGGTCAAGACACCGGTGTTGCTGATCCAGGGCACAGAAGATTTTCTGCCTGTCAGGCTTGTCCGTGATTTTCGCAAAGCCGTTGAAGCCACGGAAACGCCTGTGGAAATGCTGGTCTTCAAGAATGAGGGGCACAGCCTGACGCTGCCTTCGAGCAAACTGATTGCCGCCCAGCAGCAGATCGCCTGGTTCCGAAAATATCTGATACCTTGAGGAGCCAATACATCGACATCTCAACACCAAGACAAAATTTACAGCGAACTTCATCACAGAAAGGATGTGCCTTACATGTCTACAACAAACTCTGAGCAACACCCACTTCCTCTTTCCATTGTGCTTCATTTGCTGCCCGGAATTCTGATTGGCGCCACTTTCTTTCTACTCGCGCCCATCGCGCAGCGCAACGGCTTACCCCCCGTATGGGCTCATGGAATTGCGGACTTAGTCATTCTCGTGCCCTTTGCCTTTGGTCTCTTGTATTATGAAGGCTATAAGAAGAACGGACGTCTGTCTCTCGATGGAGTGGTTCTTTATCGTGAGCCAATTCCCTGGTGGCAATACCTGATTTTTGTACCGCTCCTGTTGGCGGCAGGCGCGCTCATCCCGTTGTTGGCACCTGTCAGCAATACAATTTTTCAGGAGTTGTTCTCGTGGTGGCCGGCCATGTATAACCTTTCGCCGGATTGGAGCTCTTACTCCAGATCCATTCTTGTTGCCACCCTCATCTTTCAATTTCTGATCATCGCTATCATTGCCCCGATTACTGAGGAAATCTATTTTCGCGGTTACCTCCTGCCGAGACTCTCGCGATTCGGATTTTGGGCAGCCCCGATCCATGCGATCCTGTTTGCATTGTTCCATGTTTGGACTCCCTGGCTGGCCGTGGCACGTGTGGTTGGTTTGATCCCGTTTACTCTGATCGTACAGCGGAAACGGAACATCTACATTGCCATCATTATGCACATTATTATTAATGTGCTGGATCTCCCGACTGGCGTTATGCTCCTTCTCAGCCAGAGGGGCAGCTGATAATGACAAAGGACTCACCGCAGCAGGTAAGTCCCTTATCATATTTAAAGCACAAGTCGATGGAAATCACTACAGATTTGTTTGCGCTGGCGTAAGCTGTTCGAGCCTGCCACGCGAAAAAGGAGACTATGCATGCTCGGTCAACATCTACAATCCGATAAAACATTCGACAGCGCGGGATCACCTGACTCGCCAGCTTTGCTGTTGATCCACGGTTCGGTTGTCACTCGCAAGATGTGGCTGCCGCAACTGCGTAGTTTGGCAGATACATTTCATGTTATCGCGCCGGATCTGCCAGGTCATGGCGCATTGGCTCACGTACCTTTCACCTTTTCGGA
>JAICQC010000607.1 GCA_025938055.1 Anaerolineales bacterium
GCCTTCGGCAGCGAGGCAGATAGATGCTTCCACGCCTTGATGATATCTCCGGCGCTGATGGTTGTTTTTCCTGCGGGCTGCGCAAGTTCAGGAGCGTCCGCTTCGCTCGCGATCTTTGCCTCGCTCGACGCGGCGGAACCGGATTCCGTTTGTGAGGCGGCACCCAGTTGCGCCTGTGCGCGAACTGTCGCTGAGGGAGGAGACGCAACCGGGCGTGGAGCCGATTCGTTCGGCGCATCCAGCACTTCCGCCAGGGCAAGTTCCAGGCTCAGGGAAGGCTGCCAGCCGCCGCGCAGATCGGTTGCGGCGTTGTTGAACGCTTTCATCATCCGCAGGACATCACTCGTCGAGAACGAGCGCGCGTGAGATTGCATCTGCTTCCGGACGTCCGCCGTGGCTTCGACTTGATTGACGTTACCCATTTGAATGAGCATTAGCCCACGCAAATATTCGACGATCTGGCGCGCCAGCGAACGCGGGTCGGCGCCGGCATCGAGTGCCTTGTGAATAGTCTCCAAGCCATGGGCCGGGTCGTGGTCCATGATCGAGGAAATGATATCCAGGACGGTCTGGCTGGTCGCTGTGCCCAGCACAGTCTGCGCGAGCGCCAGGGTGATCTTCTCACCCATCGACGAGAGCTGATCGAGCAGGGATTGCGCATCGCGCATACCGCCCGCAGACTGACGCGCGATCTGAATCAGCGCATCATCATCTGCTAGAATGTTTTCGGCTTTGATGATCTTCTTAAGGTTGGCGACGATCTCGTCCACAGGGACGCGGCGGAACTCATGGCGCTGACAGCGTGACAGCACCGTCGCGGGGATTTTGTGAATTTCGGTTGTGGCTAAAACAAAGATCGCGTGAGGCGGCGGTTCTTCGAGGGTTTTGAGAAGGGCGTTGAACGCCGCAGTCGAAAGCATGTGGACTTCATCAATAATATAAATTTTGTACTTACCCTGCGACGGGGAGAAATTGATCTTATCGCGCAAGTCACGGACATCATCCACACTAGTGTTGGAGGCAGCGTCGATCTCGATCAGGTCCAGGAAGCGATTCTCGTTGACGGCTTTGCAGTTCTCGCACTCGTTATCGGGGCGCTGGGCGGGATCCGGGTTCAGGCAATTCACTGCTTTCGCCAGAAGGCGCGCCAGTGTGGTCTTACCCGTCCCGCGGGAACCGGCGAAGAGGTAGGCATGCGCGACGCGGTCCGCCACGATGGCATTTTTGAGAGTCGTGACGACGTGGTCCTGCCCCACGACTTCGTTCCATTGTTTCGGTCTGTATTTTCGGTATAACGCTTGTGTCATATAAGTGGTCAGCTTCACCTGCACTGCGTACAGGCGCAAGTGTCAGCAATTAGCTTTCAGGGCACCTTGTACGCCGCGCGCATGTTTCCACTTGGATCGTACAATTGTGCTTCTTCACCAGACTCCCAAACGGGGGTTTCTTCACCCCAATATAGATCGATCACGGTGTTTGTCCCGGAAGAGGTATGGACCTGGACGGCGCCATTCGGGTGGAGGATCAACTGTGGGAAGACAAAGACATTGCGGTCTTCATCTCGCAGTTCCCAGTTCGCGAGATTGATCTGGTCCTCGCCTGTGTAGCTCACCACCACCCATTCGGCGTTCA
>JAICQC010000455.1 GCA_025938055.1 Anaerolineales bacterium
CTATGAAACCAACCCTCAACTGGCAGATCGCTTCCATCACGAACATCAAGCCTGAGACGGCGAACGTAAAAACCTTCACGCTGAAGCTTCCCTCCTGGATGCGTCACCGCGCCGGTCAGCATTACGACATCCGCCTGACCGCCGAGGATGGCTATCAAACCCAGCGCAGTTATTCGATCGCCTCGGAACCCGAACGCGAAGGCGAAGTGGATATCACCGTGGAGCGCCTCGACGATGGGGAGGTCTCCTCATATTTGCATGATGTCGTGATCGTAGGTGACCGCGTCGAAGTGCGCGGACCCATTGGCGGGTACTTTGTCTGGGAGGCAAACATGTCTGACCCGCTATTGTTGATCGCAGGCGGATCGGGTGTTGTCCCGCTCATGTCTATGCTCCGTCATCGCGCCGCGTCCGGCGCGAACAACCCCACGGCATTGCTTTACAGCTCACGCAGTTTCGAGGACGTGATTTATTACAACGAATTAGAAGTGTTGAGCAAATCAAACGGCGGACCAAAAGTCTTCCACACACTCACCCGTTCCCAGCCCATGGACTGGAAGGGCTACACACGGCGCATAGATGAGTCAATGCTCAAGGAAGTTGCAGGACCCTTGGGAAGTTCCGCTCAGGTTTTCATCTGCGGTCCCACGCTGATGGTCGAATCCGCAGCGAATGCCCTGGTCAAGATTGGAATCAACTCGAACCATATCCGCACCGAGCGTTTTGGTCCCACAGGAGGCTGACATGGAAGAGACGACAGATATCAACCGCGAACTGATGCTGGATGCCAACGCAACCGCCGGTTTGCTCTACGAAATCTTCGGCGCAGAAATGACCGCCTCGCCGACCGAATGTGCTCACTGCGGCAGGGAAGGCGAGATCGGCACGCTGCTCGCCTTTACGCACGGACCCGGTATTGTCCTGCGTTGTTCAGGCTGTGAGAATGTCGTGATTCGTATCGTCCAAACCCCGGAGTCAATTTATCTCGATGCACGCGGCGCTGTATATTTGAGATTGGCTCGTTGATCGCACCCGCTTGGAAGGAATACCCCAAAACGATCATGATGATACGAAAAAACCTGCGATATAAACCGCAGGTTTTTTGCTTTACACTTTATTTTTTCTTTTTTGAACTGGATTTCTTAGCAGGCTTCGAAGCTTTTTTCTTTGTCGAAGGTTTGGCCGCAGCACTCTTTCTTTTTGGGGAAGATGTCTTTGCTGCACTCCTTGCCTTTACAGAAGGCTTCTTCCCCCTCCCATTGGTCAAGGCTTTTACCCTACCGTTTTTTTTTCCACCATCTTCTTTAGAAGATGGTTTATGCCCATTCGCGGCTGCTTTCTTTGCTCTATTGACCTGCGCAGCCAGCACCACAAACTTTTCCACTGTCCAGCCCACGTTGACAGAGACCACTTCCTCGCCGGGCTTCACGTCCACGATCACGTCGCCTTTGGTCGAGGCGCGCTTGCGGATGCCGGCCTCATCCAGACGAGTGGATTTCGGCGCACCCTTGGTGAGATGGATGGTCGCCATGTGATTAGGCTTGTCCAACACCACACCAGCCAGCCGGACCTTGTCGGAGATGTCCCAGGCGATCACGCCTCTCCCGTAGCGTCCCTGCACGGGGAATTCCTTTTGTTCGACGCGTTTGGCTTTGCCTTCGCTCGTGATGAGGAAGATCTCACCTTCGGCAGGCAGAATCTCCATGCCCGCGACTTCATCCTTATCTGCCAGCTTCAAGCCATTGACACCGGCGGCAACAAGACCCATCGGGCGGACTTCCTCCTCTTTGAAGCGGATCGCCATGCCCTGCGCGGTGACGAGCAGGATGTCTTTCGTTTTATTGTCCGTCAGACCGACTTCGATCAACCGGTCGCCTTCGTTCACGCGCACGAGCACGAAGGTTTGGGAGGAAGGTCCGGGCAGTTCCGTCACGAGACTCTTCTTGACCATGCCCAGCTTCGTGGCGGTGATGACGCAGGTTTCCTCAGGCAGCCTGTCCCTGCGGGAGGGCAGGGCGAATACCGCCGCAAGTGAGTCATTATCGGTCAACGGTGTAACCCTGTGGAATAGCGCGCCTTGCGAGAGCTTGTCCGTCTGCGGCAGGATGTGCGCGGCGACCGCAGCGGCCCGCCCGGATCGCGCGACGAAGTACACCGTGTCGGTTGTGGAGGCTTTCACCAGCCAGCGTGGGGCGTCGTTGCCGGAATGCTTCGGCTGTTTGTCATCGTGCGTGCGTGAAACCAGACCTTCTTCGGTGATGCCGATCCAGATCTGCTGCTCGGGGAGCAGGTCGCGTGCAGTCAGTGTCTTTGTCGCCTGTCCATTCGCAGACACGTTGATGATCTGTGTACGGCGCCGGTCGGCATATTGGTTTTTAACTTTCAGCAACTCGTCAGCCACTACGCCGCGCATTCGCTTCGGCGATTTGAGCAGGTTTTCCAGATCCTTGATTGTGGCGGTCACTTCCCTGTATTCGGTCTCGATCTTCTTGCGTTCCAGCGCTGCCAGCCTGCGCAATTGCAGATCGAGGATGGCGGTTGCCTGGATCTCCGTCAGCTTGTAGCGCTTCATCAGCTTGCCGCGCGCCGTATCTACATCCGAAGCAGAGCGGATGATGTTGATCACTTCGTCCAGATTCTTCAGGGCAACAAGATAGCCCTCGAGAATGTGTGCGCGCTGGCGAGCCCGTTCCAGGTCGAATTCGGCGCGGCGCTTAATGACCGCCAGCCGGTGCTCCACGTACACGCGCAGCGCCTGCTTGAGCGTGAGCGTGCGCGGCTCGCCATCTACCAGCGCCAGAAGGTTGATGCTGAATGTGGTTTGCATTGGCGTGCGCTTGTAGAGATCGCGCAGGATGATCTCGGGGTCGGCGTTCTTGGAAACCTCCAGCACAATGCGCATGCCATGACGGTCTGACTCATCGCGCAGGTCGGAGAGTCCTTCGAAGTATCCTTCGCGCGCCAGGTCGGCGATGCGCTCGATCAGGCTGGACTTGTTGACCATGTAGGGCAGCTCGGTGACGATGATGCGGCTGCGGCCGCGCTCACTTTCCTCCACATGAGCCTTCGCCTGTACCGTGACGCGCCCGCGCCCGGTGCCGTAAGCGGCTTCGATGGATGCCTCGCCCTTGTCCTGGAGGATGACGCCGCCGGTGGGAAAGTCCGGTCCCTGGATGAACTCCATCAGCGTCTCGACGTCAATATCGTCGAGCTTCTCCCATTTTTCGAGCATATATACGATGGCGTCGATCACTTCGCCGAGATTATGCGGCGGGATGGACGTTGCCATACCGACCGCGATACCTGTCGCGCCGTTAACCAGAAGATTCGGCAGTGCGGCAGGCAGGACTTCCGGCTCTCTCAGCGTGTCGTCGAAATTGGAGCTGAAATCAACGGTGTTCTTATTCAGGTCTGAGAGAATATCCACCGCTGCGGAGGTGAGCCGTGCTTCCGTGTAACGCATCGCGGCGGGCGGGTCGCCATCCACTGAACCGAAGTTGCCCTGTCCATCTACAAGCATCGTGCGCAAGGAAAAGACATGCGCCATGCGCGCCATCGCTTCGTATACGGCTGAGTCGCCGTGCGGGTGATATTTACCCAGCACTTCACCGACAATACGGGCGGACTTCTTGTACGCCGTGTCAGCGCGGATGCCCATATCGTAC
>JAICQC010000493.1 GCA_025938055.1 Anaerolineales bacterium
AGGAACGCGGCGGTCCCGGTATGCCGGTGGGTCATGTACATTTTGTCGAGCCCACCAAAATATTTCTCCGCCCACCTCGGCCGGGTGGATAGGAATAGAGAACATGCCATCAAGACGATCTTATTCGAGCCAATGACCTCCCCCGCATACTTGCGAAGAAAGTTGGGGTCGCCATCGTTCATAGGCGGAAAAACAAGCCAGACCACGATATTGAGTATGACCAGAGCGATAATGGTTAGGTTGCCGATATTCTGCATACTGACTCCTCGATGATTGCCACGCACCTATAAGGCGAGCCCTGCGATGGCTCTTTTCTTTAATTTGGATCGCCAAACCTTCGCAAGGCTTCTGTTTTCAATTAATCAAAGGAAGCATGGCTTGAATCCATACTGCTTCGAACGCTAAAATGAATTTATGGCTTCATCACGATCGGTGTAAATCTGGAACACATTGCTGAATCCCACCATATCGAGCACGCCTATGATTTCGCTCTTCGGATTAAGCAGTTTCACGTGCCTCTGCAAGCCAGCCTCACTCGAACGTCCCATGGAACGATACGTGGACCAGCCGCCCTCTGCATCCGGCAGTTCCTCGCCGCGTGTCAGCAAAGCTACACTATGCAGTGCAACCAGCCCGGCGCTGCTGATATAGCTCAGGTCACTCAAGTCCAGCAGGAAATCACGCTTTCCCTCGTTATAAAGCTCCTGCGCCCTGGCAATCAATTCCTGATAATTCTGACCATCCAGTTGCCCATCGAGTTTGATGATGGTCACTGGAACATTCCCCTGCGCCTGCGAAACAGAAATATTCATGGCTCTCCTCCAGGTAAGCGTATTGTCCCATTATAATGCTGCTGGCGGAATTGTCCTGCTTTTCCCCCAGCTGACTGCAAAACATGAACGTGAAGATTATGCGGAACGCGTACGGCTTTCCTTGCGTTCCAGGCGTTCCAGGCGATGATTGATTTCATGCAGCCAGTGCTTGCGCGCATAGGCAGGCAAGTCGGCATGTTTCACATGTTTCAGCGCAGAGCGCGTCCATTTCAGCGCCGCCTGCACATCGCGGCATTTGTGCTCATAATATTTTGCCATCTCAATATGGGCATAGATGTGACCACTCATGGCAGCCTCCTCCCACAACCGGAGCGCCTCTGCGAAATCGCCGCGTTTCTTTTGCAGGATGGACAGACGCTTCACTGCTACGCCGAAATCTGATTCCGTGACCCCAGATTGCAGCCCACGCTCAAACAATCGCGCTGCCTCCTCCCAGTGACCGAGGTCCTCAAACAGCTTGCCCAGCGCGATGAAGTCGATCCCGTGTTCCACGCGCCCATCGTACGGATTCTCCATCACGTCATTGACGTGCGTCAGCAGTGCTGCCATCGCAACCACGTCCATGGCGTTGTGGTAAAACACACCTGCCAGCGGACGCGCATCCCCCGACTTCAGGTAGTCGAAATATAACCAGGGAATTTCATAGCCGGGCACCTCCTCGCTCGAGCGGCTCATCCGCAGGATATGCTGTTCAAGGTATTTCAAGGCGCGTGATTCGAGTCTGTCCCGCCACAGCCGGCGCGCCAGCGGCAGCAGGTCGAGATGGGCATACCCTTCATGAGGAATCGGGATGTGGTGCAAACGGAAGCGCGTCGCCAGCAAAGGCGCGTCGAAGGCTTTGCCGTTGAACGTGACCAACGCCTGCGCTGGTGCCAGGAACTGCGCAATGGCTTCCAGCATGGCTGATTCTTCTGAAGGATCGCGCATGAAGAATTGCCGCAGGACAAGCTGATCTCCCATAAAACGCGCGATGCCCACCATGAAAGCGTAGGTACCGGTGCCGCCCGAGAGACCTGAGGTCTCCGTATCGAGGAAGGCAAACTTGGAGAGGGGAATCTCTGCCAGGCGCGGGTCGTTCGCCCATTGCGAGATCAACGAACGAGGCGTGGAACAAAGTATGGGCGCGATGCCATGACAGTAGTCAGGCGCGTAGGTCTGCTCTGTAAAAAAAACGTCCCCGAGAGGCGTGGTCTGAAACGCGCCAGCTATGACCGAGTCGATCCCGTAAGAGGATTTCGGCTTCGGCGGCGCGAGGTCCGCTGCTCCGGTTTTAACACCGAGCGACTTGAGCCTGTCGCTGATCGAGAGCCTTTGAAAAGAGTTCATCAAGATCCTGTGAGATAGGATTATAACCAAAGCATGTGCAGGAACAGATTAGAACTTCATAAAATAAAACCGCTCATCCCGGTCGGGATGAGCGGACTATCGTCCATGGGATTTCCGGCTAGCGATACATTTTATAGTCAAAATTTCTGAACTCTGCATATTCCGCCCGTGGGACGGCGATGACAAATAAACGTCCCCAACTGAAGTTGCCATTGGCTTCAATACAGGTCTGGAATGTGACGTGCCGGTCTCCGGCATACACTCGTTTGAACATTTGTTCGGCAGTCAGCGTCTCGCTGCCGCTCGGGCTGCGGAATGAACTGTATGGGCTGGTTGGCTGCAAAGCCTGATAGCTCATCACTTCAGTGATCACGAAATATTCAACCTTTCCATTGCCATACACTAGACGGACTTCCTGCCCGCGTGCAAGCTGTGAGAAGGCTTCACCAGATAACGTGTTGTGTGCCAGCAAGCCAACATTCCCAAATTGAGATGCCATGCCAAATTGGGTAATTTCGCCATCTTTGGAGGAAACAAATCCAGCATTGTCTTCAGGCTGTTGAATGACCGGGAGTGCGAGCACGTCCGGGACATAGACACCCCGCAAGACGTCTGGCTGGCTGTTTTGAACTATTTGTGAGAAGTCTGTGAACTCGGGGAGAGACGCTTCGCCATTGCCAAGTGCCGCGGCTGAATACGTGTTGAAAAAAGCGGAAACAAAAATTGCCAGGAAAAGGCTTGCGTTCAAAGAAGTTCGGAGGATATGGTTTTTGAGCGTCATGGTTTCTCCATTGCGATAAAGGCGCTCAAAGAGGCTGTTCCGGCGAACTTCTAGATTCGCTTTCGGTAACCTGGCTGTCCTGACCACACGTAGTGTGGTTGTAGATCCATGGCTTTGCGTCCCCGCCTTTCGACGGGTTTGCCTTTATCGATCGAACAATAATAAGGTTCCAAAAAAAAGAGCCTGGTGCATGGCCAGGCTCGCGAAGGTGTCAGTTTGATTTCATCTTCAGCAACCTGGCTGTCCTAACCACACGTAGTGTGGTGGTAGATCCATGGCTTTGCGTCCCCGTCTTTCGGCGGGTTTGCTATTTCGGATATTAATTGACT
>JAICQC010000596.1 GCA_025938055.1 Anaerolineales bacterium
CAGTGATGAGGTGGAGATCCTTGAGCTTGCTAATCAGAGAAACGAGCAGCCTTTTATTCTATTGCTCGACTCGCTGAACGACCCGCAAAACTTTGGAACACTTTTAAGAACTGCAGAGGCCATCGGCGTGCACGGCATGATCATACCGCTGGCGCATACGGTGGAGGTCACGCCGGCAGTAGTCAATGCCTCTTCGGGCGCAAGCGAGCATCTGTTGATTGCGCGTGCCAATCTTGCCCAGGCGATCGAGACACTCAAAGAGGCGGAGGTCTGGGTTGTCGGATTGGATCAAGAAGGGGAAGAACTCAAACCGGATAGCCGTCACTTAAAGGGCGCGCTCGGGCTGGTCGTCGGCTCAGAGGGGCAGGGAATCCGGCAACTGGTCCGTTCGAAGTGCGACATTATCATGAAACTCCCCATGCGCGGTAGGATCGAGTCGCTCAACGCCGCGGTCGCCGGGTCGGTGGCTTTGTATTTGGCGTATCTGGCACGAAGAGATTAGAGAACTAGATGACTAGAGACTAGGAGAGGCACTTGGCGATCCAGGCAACTTATCATTTCCCGCGCGGCTTCTTATGGGGGACGGCGACCGCCGCGCATCAGGTGGAAGGCAACAACACGAATAATCAGTGGTGGAAGTGGGAACAGGAAGGTCACACGCAGGGGATGTCTGGTCTGGCAGCAGATTGGTGGGGCGGGCGCTGGAAGGAGGACTTCGACCGCGCTGCAGAGGGCGGGCAGAACGCCCACCGTCTGTCGGTGGAGTGGAGCCGCATCCAACCGACGCCTGATACCTGGGACGAGGATGCCCTGGAGCATTATCGCAACATGCTGCGCGGACTGCGCGAGCGCGGTATGACGCCGCTCATTACCCTGCACCATTTCTCCGACCCCCTGTGGTTCTATGAAAGGAATAGCTGGGAACAACCTGATGCCCCCATGTTGTTCGAAAAGTTTGTGCGCAAAACGGTGGAGGCTCTCAAAGAGTATTGCACGCTATGGTGCACGATCAATGAGCCCAATGTCTATGCTCTAAGCGGATACGTCACCGGTGATTTTCCCACCAGGCACCGCGGTGTGCGCATGGCGATGCAGGTAATGTCGAACATGCTGCGCGGTCACGCGGCGGCATATCATGCAATCCACCAGGTGCAGCGGGAGGCGCGGGTGGGATATGCCCATCATCACCGCCCGATGGTCTCGAAGCGTTCCTGGTCCCCGCTCGACGCATTGATGCGCAGCCTGCGTTATAACGGCGTCAACATGGCATTCCCTTCCGGTATCAGCATAGGGACCATGAGAACGCCTGTAGGAAATTTCCGTGTACCCGAGGCAAAAGGCACACAGGATTTTCTGGGTCTCAATTACTACTCCGTCGATACGGTGAGCTTCCATCTTGGCAAGCCGCGGGAGCTTTTTACTCACTCTGAATTCCCTGCCGACAGTGACATGAGTGACACGAAGTTTATCGCTAATATTCCGACTGGTCTATTTGATACGATCAAATGGGCAGTACGAGCCTATCCCGATCTACCCATCCTCATCACTGAAAATGGCGTGGAAGATGCGGACGACCATATGCGCCCGCGCTATCTGGCACAGCACATCCACCAGATGTGGCGCGCCGTCAATTTCAACTGGCCCGTAAAGGGCTATTTCCACTGGACGCTGGTAGACAACTTTGAATGGGAGCGCGGTTGGACCCAGCGCTTCGGGTTATGGGGATTGGACGTCGAAACCCAGAAGCGCATCAAGCGTCCCTCGGCGGACCTGTATGCGGAGATTTGTAAGGAGAACGGGCTGTCGTCTGAGATGGTGCAGAAATATTGCCC
>JAICQC010000028.1 GCA_025938055.1 Anaerolineales bacterium
CGCAAAGGCAGCAGGGACAAAGGCAAAACAGGTGAGCAGGGTGAGAATGACAGTAAGGAAACGACGGATTTTTTTCATAAGACCTCATAAATATTCAAACATAGTGCTATGTCATCCTGAGCGCAGCGAAGGATCTCTTCCACAGCGCATGAGACTCTTCGGTCGTTGCGCGGGCGCGCCGCTCTCTCAGAGTGACATGTATTGTCTCAATCCTGCAATAACTGCAACGTCGCCTGTGCTTCCTCTGCACCCAGGATCGAAAAATGCGGGTTGATCGACAGCGCTTCTTCCAGATACTCTCGCGCCTGGTCCCTATCGCCAAGCTCGAGGGAAATCATCCCGGCGTGGTAATACAGGAGGGCATCGCGCGTACCGAGCGCCAGGGCTTGCTGCATCAGCGTTTGGGCTTCTTCGAAATTGCCGTTCTTATACTGCGCCCAGGCTGCAGCGTCATAACCATAGGTATCCTTGCGGGATTCAAGTTCACCCATTGCAAGCTGAAGTGCTTCCTTCAAATGCAGGTCGTGATCGGAGTAAAAATTTGCAAGCTGACGGTTGTAGATCTGTTGATTGATCTCCGCAAGTTTGCCGATATATTCCACGGTTTCATACTGGATTTGTGCCTGCTCAGGTTGACCGGTAAGGGAATACAGATCCCCAAGCGCTGCTAAATAGTCAGGTTGTGGGATAATATTAATCGCCTGCTGATAATAGGCAATGGCTTCCTCATACTTGCCTTGTGCGGCGCTGGTCTTTCCCAGCCCCGCCAGCGCGAGATGATAATTCTCAAAAACACGCAGAGCCGCTTCGTAATAACGACCCGCTTCTTTATGTTGACCCATATTGAAGTACATGTCACCCACACGCAATACATACCAGGCTACGCTCTCCTTTGTGCCACCAGCTTGCAAGGCGCCAGCCGCAGCCCGGCGCATGAGCGCCAATGCGTCCTGAGGATTGCCCTTTAATTCTTCGAATGCAGCCAGGCGCGCCAGAACGGGAGGTGTAGCATTCTGTTCATTCAATTGCCTGTAGGCGGCTTCTGCCTCCGGATAATTCCCCAATGCCATTTGAGCGTCGCCAATGGTAACCAGCGCGTCGGTGATCCTTGGATTCCCTTCATAGACCCGCTGTGCCAATTTGAGCGCCGGGATGAAGTCATGTTGGGCATAATACACAGAAGCCAGGGCGGCATTTGCCTGCCCGTAATTGGGAACCGCCCGGAGGGTTTCTTTGAGAGCCGCTTCCGCACGTTCATACCCGCTGGCATCTCCAGTCTCTCGTGCCTGACGTGCGTATTGCTCCGCCAGAAGGGTATAGCTCAATGCATCCTCTGGATTCGCTTTGATGCGCTCCTGAAAAAACTTGATCACATCTTCAACAGGAGGAACAGATGCCAGATCACTGCCATCGATGTGCCTGGGATCGGGAAGGTTTTTCGACGAATTGAAAATTGCGCCACGAATGTTCGAAAACGCCAGAATAAGAAGTACGGATAATGAGCAAAAGATGGCTTTTCTGTCCATGTTTGTTCCTCTTTCAAAGAAAGGCTGTCGAATCTCCGTGGAGGTGGCATGACCACCTCCACGGTTTGGTTGTAGTCCCCTTAGTTAGCTGGAGCCAGGTACGGGAATGATGTTGAGATTGTGGAGTCGTTCGCCACACAGTCTGAGGTGATCAAGCCTTCGGTAATCAATCCCAGCTCAACGTCAATCACATCATCTGCCAGTTGCCGCCCGTTGGGGAAGCCGGCTGTGGACGAGGTGTCAACGGTCAAAATGTCCGGGAGCAGGAAGTCGGCCAGGCCCTGGATCGTGGGAGCATCATCACTTAGATCCGGATCCGTCCCGTCGTTGAGGCTGTAGAGAAGTGTAAGCGTATCTACCACTTCACCACGGAAATCACTCTGGTCATTGCGCGGCTCGGCCGCATTGAAGGCATTCTTCTGCGAGGGCTCGTCAGGTTCGAACACGTTGGCGGGGATGAACACCGTATTAATGGCGGGGCGTCCCATGCGGTCAACCTGTGTTTTATTCAGGACCGTTTCAGCCCAGACGCCGACATTGGTCGCTCCAAGCCAGGCGCTCGGGACTTCCAGCACGATGGCTGAGATGTTCAAGCCTGCGAAGAAATTTTCGCCGGGGTTGCAGAAGTCCACAGCCAGGAACGCATTTAGATCGAAGAAGAACGGATCATCGAATACGCCGGCGCTGATCGATCCGCCGCCCGGGATCGAGATGGTCTCTCCGGTCTGGCCGGAAGCAAGCACCGATGGTCCCCCACCGCCCTTTCCTGGGATACTACGCAACGTCACCTTTTGTTCCGAAGATCCCTTCAGTGCGGCGAAGGTAACACGGTATGTGAGATTCTCGATTGCATCGCCGTCCGAATCGATCCTGAATTCATAGACCGCACCGGGATGGAATTTGCCATCGTTTAGCACACCAGCCAGCGGATTCACGCCCATGATCAGCACGGTATTCTCCGGGTTGGTGGGAGACTGAAAGGCATAGACATCGGTGATATCGAGGCGAGTATCGCCTCCTGGAGGGGTCAGTCCTGGAGCATCCAGGTGGTCAGCAGCACTCGCGGGTACTGCAAAGAGACCAAAGACAAGCGCCAGTGCCAGGACGCCGTAGATCAGAACTGTTGAAAACTTTTTCATGGTTTTTCTCCTCTAAAACATGGAAACTACTTTTACTACTTGAGTGTAATGAGCTAAAGCGCAAATTATCTTTTCCTGAACGTACCTCCTTCCCCTGAGTTGTAAATCGGATCCGTATGGGTATACCTATTTATCCATACGCAGGTATATGCGCTTTGCATCTATAAAAACGAAAAGTGTCCGAAACCTCCTGGCAAAGACCTGGATGCTTATGGGAGATTGCTTCGCCCACGCTCACCTGCACTCCCCGGCACCGAATCGCCGGGACGGTGTGCGCCAGGTGCAAGTGTCGACTGCGTTCCTCGCTACCGCTCGTCGCGAAGGGACTCGCAATGACGGAATCAAAAAGAGTGTTGAGACCATGATCTCAACACTCTTTCACTTCGCAAAAGGCAATTTACAAATCGCTCAGCACAACGATCTGGTCTGCTGTTGGCTGTGCACTTCCACCCTCGGGTTCGATCGAGATTCCTAACGACTTGAAAGAACCAATCGACTCCTCCGAAGTCACGATCAACACACTTTGTCCATTCTCGTCAACGGTTAGAAAGCCCGCGCTCACAGGTGCATTTCCGATGAGCCAAACCTGATATGTTTTACCTGGCTCAAGTGGAGGTAAACCTGAAATCACTATCACTGCCGATGTATCATTCGGATTGGCGATCAATTGACCCAACGGACGAGATTGCGCACCCGTGCTTTTCAAGGAAACTGTAATGACATCTGATTCATTCGTTTGAGGCAGGTTTTGAACCAGTTCACTGATCGACTGGGATTGTGCTGCGACCTGCTCATTCAGGGCAGAGATTTCATTTTGGAGTCGCGCCACTTGCACATTGAGAACGACAGCCCAGATGATCGCGATCGCTGCGGCAGCCATGCTGAGTGAGCGGAACAAATTCTCAAAGCGCAGCCCGCGCCGCGGCGGCTGACTCATAACCGGGGCGGCGATGCGCGCCTTTGCATCTTCAGCGACGCGCGCCATGAGCGCCTCCTTCACGTGCCCGGGCGGCTCCACGGAGGAAATGCCAAACGGCAGCGCGGCGGCTGCCGATTCCATGTCGCGTATTTGCTCACGCGCTTCAGGGTGCTCCGCCAGGTATGCGTCGACAAGCTCTTTTTCATCCTCTGTGAGCGCGTCGAGTGCATAAAAGGGAAGTAATTCTTCGATGCGTGGGTCCATGTTATCCTTCAAATTCTTCTCTTTCAAATTCTCCGCGTAATTTCTGTAACGCCAGCCGGGCGCGGGTATGGATGGTTCCAAGCGCCTCGCCGGTCGCTTCTGCGATCTCCTGCCGCGTCATGCCATAAAAATAAGCCATTTCAATCACCTGCCGCTGCACGCCGGGCAAGGCAGCCAACGCCCTGCGTATCTGCTGATTCGCAAGCACGGCTTGGGCCTGCTCCGCCACGTTCATTTCGGGATCAGGCGTCTCCTCGAGAGGAGGCTCGCTGCCATTGGCGCTGGCGAAGAACTGTGGGCGCACATTCCGTCGGCGATAGGCATCGATGGCAAGGTTGCGGGCGATTCTGAACAGCCAGCCCGTGAACGATCCGCGCTGCGCTTCATAGGTCGCCGCGTTCTGCCAGACACGCCAGAACGTCTCCTGTAATACGTCTTCAGCCTGTGCCTGGTCGCCCATGATCTTCAGCGAAATGCCCAGTACTTTGGGCGCGTAGCGGTCATAGAGCACCTCAAGCGCAGCGGAATTGCCTCGAGCGACCTGTATCACAAGAGTTTCGTCGGGTGCGTGCAATAGAGTACTCTCACTATTAATACGCACAGAAGCATCAGTTGCATTTTTATTGCCAGCCATTGGATTGTTGTAATTTTACCGCTTATCTTATTGATCTCCGCATTTAATCTCTTGCGTGCCCGCCACTATTTGTGTTATCAAATGAATGTCAAGCTCGAAGCCTGACCTACATACACCAATACAGCAAAGGAATATAAAAATGACACAGGTTCTTTATGGTGAGCGCATCGCCCGGCAGGGCAAAATCAGGTTGGGCTGCTCGGCTGCGATATTCGATGAGCGCGGGCGTGTCTTTCTTACGCGCCGCACAGACAACGGCCAATGGTGTCTTCCGGGCGGCGGCATGGATGCGGGCGAGTCGGCGGCGGAGGCGTGTGAACGGGAGGTTTGGGAGGAGACCGGTTTGCGCGTCCGCGTGAAGCGTCTGGTCGGCGTCTACAGCCATCCTGATCAATTGACGGTCTACCCGGATGGGAACAAGGTGCACATCGTCGCGCTGCACTTCGATGTGGAGATCATCGATGGCGAGCCCAGCCTGAGCAATGAGACCACAGAGTTTGGATATTTCACACTGGAAGAAATCCATCGCATGGATTTGTTTGGCAGACATAAGGAACGTGTGCTCGATTCACTTGAACACCATGGGGATGCACTGATAAAATAGGAACTGCCCTTGAAAAGGGGGTTTTTCATTCAGGCGTCGCTCTCCCCTCACAGCCCAGAGATCTGCAACTCTAAAATTTATAAGTGGATAAGGAAACTTTAGATGTTCAACGGGTTTGAGCCGAATCAAATTTATCTACTGATCATTCTGGCTGGCGCCATCATCCTGCTGTTCACCGAATGGATTCGCATCGACCTGACAGCGATCCTGATCATCACGGCGTTGGGCATCAGCGGCGTGCTGGCGCCTGAGGGTGCCCTTTCCGGCTTCAGCAGTGAGCCGGCGATCATCCTGGCGGCGATGTTTGTGCTGAGCGGCGCGCTGTTCCACACCGGGCTCTCAGAGCGGCTTGGGAATCTGATCAAGCGGCTGGCAGGCAAAAACTTCGCGCGCATCATTCTGGTGGTGATGCCTTCCGTGGCGCTTCTGTCAGCCTTTGTCGGTCATGTGGCGCTGACCGCCATCATGCTTCCCATCATCCTGAACCTGGCGCGGGAGAACGAGATCTCGCCATCAAAGCTGCTTATCCCAATGGCGTTCGCTGCCTCGCTGGGTACTGCCATTGCTGTGATCGGCGCGCCGGCGTTTCTGGTTGCCAACGGATTGCTCAGGCAGGCGGGAGAGCCGCCTATTGGAATTTTTTCCATTGCGCCGATCGGTCTGGTGCTGTCGCTGACAGGACCCCTGTTCTTTCTGCTCGGCGGAAGGTTCCTGCTGCCTGACCATAAAGGGGAGGGTGATTCGGTCGATCACTTCCGGCTGGAGGGATATTACACAGAATTGGTACTGCTGCCTGATTCACGTTTACTCGGCAAAACGATCCGTGAGGTGGAGGAGCAGCAGCCGGTCGACTTCAAAGTCTCGGCGTGGTACCGGAACGGCCGCCCGCGCAACAGACCCTACGGCACTAAGAAAACGCAAGCCGGGGATATTCTCGTGATCCGCACCAGCCCCGACAAGCTGGCAACGATCGAAAAGGAACGCGGCATCGCGCTCCAGCCTCTGGAAAAGTACAAGGAGAGCTTTGTGCCCTCCCAGGAAAATGAAAACGGCAAGCAGGATTTATCCTCCCGGCTGGTGCAGTCGGTGGTGGCGCCCGGCTCGGGTTTAATTGGCAAGACGATCGGAAAGATTGATTTCGTCGAAAATTTTGGCGTCATCGTGGTTGGCGTCTGGAGACGCAGAGGCTGGCTGCGGACCGAACTATCCCGCGTCAAACTGCGCGAAGGGGATGTGCTGGTAATGACGGGCGAAACTGAATCTCTCAGACGGGTTTCAGAAGACCCCTCCTTCCTGATGCTGGTGCCTTTTCGAGGCGAGCCGAAGCCCCTGCATAAGGCGCGGCTGGCGGGCACGATCATGGTCCTAGCTGTTGCGATCGCGGCGTTCAATATCGTTCCGGTGCAGATCGCTTTTCTGGCAGGCGCTCTTGTGATGATCCTCAGTGGATGCATTTCCACACAGCAGGCCTACGAGTCTATCGATGCGCGCATTTACATTTTCATCGCCGGCGCCATTCCGCTGGGTCTTGCCATGCAGGAGACCGGCACGGCTGACCTGCTGGCAGGCTGGCTGCAGGGTCTGGTCTCTGGCTGGGGCATCCACTGGATTCTGCTGGCACTTTTCCTCGTCACCGGGCTGGTCACGCAGGTCATGTCCGACTCGGGAACCACGGCTCTCTTTGGTCCGATCGCCCTTGCTCTGGCACAGAGCCTGGATCTTGCGCCGGAACCGTTCGTGGTGACGGTGGCAATGGCGGCGGTCACATCGTTCTTTACACCCATCGGACATCATGGCAACCTGCTGATCTATGGACCCGGGCGCTATCAGTTCACAGACTTCATCCGAGTGGGCGTCCCGCTGACACTGATCATTGCAGTGATCGTCTCTGTCATGGCGCCCATGCTCTGGCCCGGCTCGTAACCTGGTTAGGCGAGGCGTTTGGAAGTAAAGCGGGTTTTTTCTATCAGCCGAAGGAGGCAACCTGATGCTTAACACAATTTCACAGAAGTTTCACGCATGGGCGACAGGCTGGCGCGTATTTATCTTTTTCCTGGCAGATGCGCTCATGGCAGGCTACATTATGCCGGTGGCGGCAGGCATCATGGCGCTGGCTGCCAATAACAGCGTGATGCCGCTCGACCTGATGTTCTTCTACACCCCCGACCAGGCGTTTGAAATGATGGAACGCTACGGCGAAGCGGGACGCTCGGTGTACCTGCAAATCGAACTGACGGCTGACATTATTTACCCGATCATCTATACTCTATTTTTCGGACTACTGCTTTCCTGGCTGTTCCAGCGGGGATTCAAGCCAGAGAGCAGAATGCAGAAATGGAACGTGATGCCTGTGGGCTCGTTGTTCTTTGACCTGCTTGAGAATGTGGGGATTGTGTCCATGCTCTCGATGTATCCCTCCGTCCCGGCGGTCATGGCATGGATCACGATGCTGTTTGGCTCGCTTAAGTGGGCGTTCTTTCTCGGCACTGTCGCGCTTCTGCTGATGGGATTGGCAAAAGCCGCCGTGAACCGCTTCCGAAAACAGACGCAGTGAAAACCTGCTGCAGATTCACCCCCTGAGAGGGATGTATTCAGGTCACGATTTCCTTACAATCCAATACTGAACAATTCGGTGAAGAGTCAAGTATCCACCACCACAGTGGGTACTTGATTTATTTTTATCGAGCACGACAATACAAACCTCGGTAGCAAGAGGAGAAAACAACGATGGGCATCAAGCATGGCTCGAAAATTGCTGTGATCGGCGCAGGGATTTCAGGGATTGTCGCCGCAAACATCCTCAAGAAAAATGGTTTTGTGCCGGTTGTGTTCGAAAAATCCGAGAAGATCGGCGGCGTGTGGGCAACGGCGTACCCCGAAGTCCACCTGCAGAATATTTACACCCAGTATCGCCTGTCCGATTTTGAATGGTCGTTCAAGCCAGACCTGCACCCCACCGGAGAACAGGTGATGCGTTATCTCAGCGAGGCGGTTCAACATCTCAGGCTTGATATTCGTCTCCAGCATCAAGTCCTCGAAATGAAGGAAGGGACGGATGGCTGGCAGGTGCGCTACCGGAACAGGGATGGCATTCACGAGGAATCATTTCCTTACGCAATTCTTGCCGCGGGGCAATACACGGATGGCAAGAACGTTCCTCAATATCTGGACCAGGAACAGTTCAGGGGCAAGATCATCACCGAGCGTGAAGTCACCTCTTTGGAGATGTTCAACGGGAAGCGCGTGGTGGTCGTTGGCTATGGCAAGAGCGCGCTGGATATGGCTACGCTGGCAGCCGAGCACGGCGCACAGGTCCATCACGTCTTTCGCACGCCCAGTTGGCTGATTCCCGAGTGGATTCTCGGCGCGCATTTCACCTACGCGTTATTCACCCGCTTCGGCAATGTGATGATGACAAGCTGGGCGCAGCCGACTGCCATCGAACGCTTCCTGCATCAGAAACTTGGTTTTGTGATCTCCAGCTTTTGGGATTTCATCCAGTCCATTGTTTTGTTCCAATTGAAGAGGACTGGTAAAGGAAAAGATCAGGCAGCGCAGGAACGCTTGAAAACTCTCATTCCTGAGCACAAGATCCTGATGGATTTTCGCTCCTCGGGTGCCCTCGGTCCCGAGAACTATTATCCGCTGGTTGCAGATGGAAAGATACTGCCGTACCACTCAGAGGTCGACTGCTTCTCATATGATTCGGTTCAGTTGAAAAATGGGCTCGTCATCCCGTGCGACATTGTCCTCCTGTCTGTGGGATATCTCACGCCCAGCTTCCCGTTCCTGCCTGAGAAGTATCGTTCCCTTCTTGAAGCCGAACCCGATGGCGTGCAGTTGTACAGGCATTTGATCCATCCACATGTCCCGCGCCTGGCATTTGCAGGCTTCAATCACGGATACATGCACGCGTCGACCGTGGAAATCGGGACTCAGTGGCTGTGCGCGTATCTGCGCGGCGAGCTCAAAGTTCCACCTGCGGAAGAGATGGAGCGCAGTATCGAGAGTATACGCAGTTGGAAAAGGGAGAATATAAAGTTTGAGAATGCGCGCTCGTGCGCGGTCAGTACGCGCTTCCAGCAGTACATGGATATCCTGCTGAAGGAGCTGCAGGTTTCGCCGTACCGGAAATTGCCCAATGTGTTCGCGGAACTATTTGTCCGGTACGAAGCCTCCGATTACAAAGGAGTGTACGAAGAATACGAACGCGCAAAATCAAAACGAAGGGCGCCGTTGAAGACACTCTCGCTGGATACCTAGATCCTTCTCCACCACACACCCGTGCATTCCGGCAGGATTACCCAATGGTTTCGCTCTACTTTTTCGCCCAGTTCATCGCCGAAGAAAAAGCGCGATAACTCTGCTGCTTCGTCTAGGGATTCGAACTTATAGTCGGTACGGATCCATTTGTTTTGAAAACCGTTAGCGTCCAGCCAGCGATACGCGGGTTCGACATGCTCCAGACGGACTGGAGATTCATTGCCCGTGCCAAGCGATTCGAACAGGATAATCATGCCATCCTTCCGAAGGACGCGTCGCATTTCTGCCAGCCAGCGATCCAGTTCTTCGTTCGCATGTTCCGGGTTCCATACAGCCAGATAGCTCACGCTCCAGCCGGAGACTACAAGATCGGCAGAATGAGCCTCCATAGGCAGTTGGCGGTGATCGGCAATTTCCACATGCCAGTGGGAAAGACCGCTGGCAAGGAGGTGCTCGCGGCAGACCCGCAGCATCTCCGCAGAGGCGTCGAAGGCGTAAATGGATTTTGCGCGCGAAGCGAGCAGGAGCGTGAGCCGTCCTGTTCCCGCGCCGAGGTCGAGGATATCCAAACCATCCACGTGGATGATCTCATCGATGGCGCGCAGGATGTTTCCCTGATAATCTTCGCGTGAGATCAGGGCTTCATAACGGTCACCTTCTGATTGATAGATTTTGCGCTGCTGGTCAGACATGGTTCTCCAGATTATTGCAGGGTTGTCCCTGAATCTATGATTTGACAGATTATAAAATATCGGAGGTAATATGGACATCAACGCTGAATCGCAATTCGACTTCTGGCTCGGCGAATGGGATGCACACTGGGGTGAAGACGGAGCAGCGACAAACACCGTCACGCGCATCCTGGATGGAAAAATTGTTCAGGAGGATTTCGTCGCACCTGACTTTCATGGGATGAGTTTCTCTTCCTACGATCCCGAGCGCAAACTCTGGTGTCAGACCTGGGTGGATAGTAACGGCACCTACCTCGATTTCACAGGAGCGTTCGAGGAGGGGAAGATGACTCTGATGCGCGATGCGGTTGTCCGCGGAGAGAAATGTAAACAGAGGATGATCTGGTATAACATCCAGGAAAATGAATTTGACTGGAACTGGGAACGCTCCGACGATGAAGGCGCCACCTGGCGCACCCTCTGGCAGATCAAGTACACGCGGAAGTAACATGTCACACTTGCACTTGTAAACGGGCGCACACCGCCCTGGCGTACGGTACCGGGGAGTCGCGAGGGCTGTTGATCGAGACGCTTCGTGTCAACCCAGCCTGAACCAATCTCCGCCGCTATGGACTATTTCAGTGTTGTGAGGAGATTGCTTCGAGCGGAAATACACCGCTCTCGCAATGACATAGTATTTTATAATTGGCGAATGCCAACTCTATCCACTTCTGCCCAAAAAATTCAAGACCAGCTTAAATCCCGCGGGTACGAATACACTGTGATCGAGCACGCCGAGTCCACGCGCACCGCGCAGGAAGCCGCGGACCGTGCCGGCTGCGAGCTCGGTCAGATCGTGAAGTCGCTCATCTTCAAAGGCAAGGAGTCGGGTAAACCGATCCTGGTCCTGACCAGCGGTGCAAACCGCGTAGACGAGAAGCGCATCAGCGAGTATGCTGGAGAGTCCATCGGACGCGCGGACGCCGATTTCGTTCGAACGGTGACCGGCTTCGCGATCGGCGGCGTGCCTCCCATCGGTCACGCCCAAAGGATGGAAACATATCTCGATGAAGATTTCCTGCAATATGGAACCATCTGGGCGGCAGCAGGAACGCCAAACGCCATATTCGAGTTGAAGACAGCTGACCTGCAAAAAATGACTGAAGGCAAGGTTGTGAGAGTAAAGTAATGTTCCAGGAAATCTATAACTTCCTGGCTGTCTCTGAAAACCTGTATACCGGGGGAATGCCAACTTCCGAACAATTGCATGATGCCGCTCGGGAAGGTGTGGAGCTGGTGATCAACCTGGCTCCGCATGAGGTGTCGAACGCGCTGCCGAAGGAGTCGGAACTTGTGACCTCGCTGGGAATGCAATATATCAACATTCCCGTGATCTGGAACACGCCAACCAAGGATGGACTGGATCGATTCATGGATATTATCGATGAAAACAGAAACAGAAAAATCCTTGTGCATTGCCAGGCGAACTTTCGAGCAACTGCCTTCATGGCTCTGTATCGGATATTGAGACAGGGCTGGAACGCTGAGGACGCCATGGAAGGAATGCATCAGATCTGGGATGCAGAGGATTACCCTATCTGGAAGATGTTTATCGAAGAGAACTTGAAAAGAAGCCAGGAACGTTCCTAGCCTGGTTGGACAAAGGTGGACTGTGTCCAGGTTTCTAAAAAACCGTCTGCGCAGGTTAAGATCTCAACTGATTTTTACGTTCCTGGTCGGCTTTCCCGGGATCGGTCTTGCTATTGGCTTGCCCGTGATCCTGCTCATCAGCCAGCAAGCCTCGTCTCATGCCCAGCGCCTTCTGGACCAGGCGGTAGTCGCATCCCGGGCATTCATGGAAAGAGAACGATCTGATTTGCAGAGCCTGGCACTGCTCATCTCACAACGTCCTACGTTGCAGCGACTGTTGGATGAGCAAAACTTCGCATCTCTGGACGATTATCTTAATACCCTGCGAGAGAGTGTAAATCTTGACCTGATCTTGATCTGCTCTGGAGAGCAGGAGATTGCTGGCGTGGAAAGAAATCCCGTGGGCTCCGAGATGTGCCAAGTGGATGCGCAATCCGGTTACGCAGCGCGGCCATCTGATGACACCCTGTATGTATATGCAACAGCCAATGCCACCTCCGACCCACAATCGCCCTACACGGTGATTATCGGCAAACATGCCTCCTTGATCCTGACGGACCTTCAGAATGAGACCGGACTGCTTTACTTTTTGGTCTGGCAGGATCAAGCGGTACATTCTGGCGACCTGGCCCTTGAAGTCACACCAAACCTGGCAGCCGAGCTGCTGCAGGGAACAGATCAAAATCCAAACCGCTCTCTCCAGCAGAGATCATTTCCAATCAATGAACGCCAATACCTGCTATCGAGTTACGAGATCGATCCAGCCTTGGAGCTATCCCTGGTGAGCGCGTTAAATGTGGATGACCAGATCGCTATTCAGCAAAGCTTGAGTTCGACGCTTTTATTTGGTCTTTTCTTCATCGTCCTCATCGCGTCTGCACTGGGGATCTGGATGTCAGAAAGGCTCAGCCAGCCGATCGTTCGGCTGGCAAATGCCGCCTCTGAATTTCGCCAGGGAAACCTTGATTCACCTATTGCGATCCAATCTCCAGTCTGGGAGATCGATCAACTGTCGAACACTCTTGAAGACGGCCGGATCGCCCTGCGGCATTCCCTGCAGCAACTGCAGGCAGAAAAAGCCTGGATCGAGCATTTGCTCAACTCGATCATCGAAGGAATGCTGACGGTCGACAATGAAAACCGTGTCACCTTTGCCAGCGCGGGCATCGGCAAGATCATCGATGAGGGACCAGATCAGATCATCGGTCAGAACATTGACGAAATTTTTCTGCCGCTGGATGGAGAGGTCAATTTGACCAACCAGCTTCCGGCGATCGGTCAGCAGCGGCGAATCTCTGTGAGGTTGAAGAATGGTCAGGAGAGGCTGTTATCCATTTCCAAGTCAGAACTTGTTCCGCCGGAGGCGAGCAGTGCGAATCGTGCGCTGGTGATTCGGGATGTTTCCAACGAGGAATATATTCACCGGCTGCTGGGTGACTTTATGGCGAACATCACCCATGAGTTCCGTACGCCGCTGGCGGCGCTGGAAGCCTCCTCCGAACTGCTCCTGGACAATCTGCACAGTCTGTCAAAAGAAGAGACAAAGGAGCTGCTGGTTTCCCTGAATTTGGGGATTATCAATTTACAGACCTTGATCGACAATCTCATTGAAGCTGCCAGCATTGAAGCAGGTCGATTCAAGGTCTCACTCCAGCCGGTTCCGTTTGCACAAATCCTTCAGGACGCGTTGGGAATTATTCAGCCTCTCGCTGACAAATATTCCCTGCGATTGGACTCGCAGCCAGTGAAGAACTCTGTGTTTGTGATGGCAGACCAGCGCCGCACTGTCCAGGCGCTGGTCAATTTACTGTCGAATGCCGTGAAGCACAGCCCTGAACAGGGCTTGATCCAAATCAGGCATGATGTGGTCGATAAAAAACTCCGCGTGGAAGTCATCGACGAAGGCGGCGGCGTGCCTCTCGGGCAGCGTGGTAATTTGTTCCGCCGATTTGCACATCTGGAAACCTCAAATGAACGCGCCAGGCAGGGCGCGGGGTTAGGACTTTCTGTTGTCAAGGAAATTGTGCAGGCACAACAAGGCGAGGTCGGTATTACAGAGCGCAAGGAAGGTGGTACTTCCTTTTGGTTCACGTTGCCGCTGGCAGAGGCGAGAGGGCAACGATGAAGGTTCTGGTCGTGGATGACGATAGGGTAGTAGCCGACCTGATTGTTTTCACCGTCCGACGCGCCGGATATGAAGCAGTGATGGCAAGTGATGCGGCGAGCGCGCTGCGTCGCTGGTCCGAAGATCAGCCTGACTTGATCATTTTGGATATCAACCTGCCGGGAACTCCGCAGCTCAGGGATGGCTTTGCAATCTGCCAGCATATCCGCAAACAGTCTGACGTTCCGATCATCCTGCTGACAGTGCGAGGCGAGGAAAACGACATCGTCCACGGCCTGGAAGCTGGCGCCGACGATTATGTTTTGAAACCCTTTAGCCCGCGCCAGCTGGTGGCCCGCGTCCAGGCTGTCCTTCGGCGGGGGCGGAGCATGGAAAATTCCAGCACCTCTGCCAAATTATCCCTGGACGGGCTGGAGTTCAACCCCAGGCTGCGAGAAGTATCGCTCTCCAACGGGACGATCAAAAGTCTCACCTCCCTGGAGAGCCGGCTGCTGGAATACCTGATGCTCAACGCCGGTCATATCCTCACCACCGATGACCTCATTAGTGACGTCTGGGGAGCCGGCGGGGGAAACTCTGAAATGCTGCGGCAGCTTGTGCGGCGTCTGCGCGCAAAGGTTGAAGATGATCCCGCAAAACCGTACTACATTCAAAACGTACCGGGGCTGGGCTATGCCTTTCGATTGAAACGCTGATTCAGTGCGGAACGACCCGGGGGAACGTAAGAATTTGTCACAGGTTTGTCACATGAATATCACTACGCAGGTCACAGCTCACGGCTATCGTATGCCATAGATAAGCGTGAGAGGTGACAATGTCGATTCTGCTCGAAAATGTGAACAAACGCTATGGGGAGCAAACGGTCGTCAACAATGTCTCCCTGGAGATCAAAGACGGCGAGTTCTTTGTATTGCTCGGCTCCAGTGGCAGCGGCAAGACAACTATTTTAAATATCATTGCCGGGCTGGTGCCTGCGGAGGAAGGGCGCATTCTGTTGCATGGCCGCGACGTGACGAACCTGTCCACACAGAAACGAAACGTGGGCTTTGTCTTTCAGAACTATGCGCTCTTCGAGTATATGACCGTCGCGGAAAACATTGAGTTCGGGCTTCAGATCCGGGGAGTGCAGAAGAAAGAACGGCAGATCAAACGCGACGAACTGTTGGAATTGGTCGGGCTCGTGGGGCTGGGTGAGAGGATCCCGAAGCAACTCTCCGGTGGGCAGCAGCAGCGCGTGGCACTGGCGCGTGCGCTGGCGCTGGAACCCGATGTGTTATTGCTCGACGAGCCACTCGGCGCGCTGGATGCCAAAATCCGGACGGAGTTAAGACGATCCCTGAAGGCCATCCAGCAACAATTGGGGGTGGCAACAATCCTCGTGACGCACGACCAGGAGGAAGCCTTCGACCTAGCGGACCGCATCGGTGTGATGAGCTACGGGCGATTGATCGAAGTCGGTACGCCGCGCGACTTGTACATGCACCCGCAGACCGAGTTTGTAGCTTCCTTCCTGGGAACTGCGAACATTCTTCTTGGCAAGACCGAAAAGGAGCGCATCCAGATCGGTCCGCATGTCTTCGGGCTGACGAAAGAAGCAACCCAATTCAGCACGGATGGCCGCGTGCAAGTCCTGTTCCGCCCGGAAGATCTGGCATTAGCCAGCAGCAAGGCAAACCTGGACTGCACGCCGCTGGGTGAGGGCGTAGTCACCAGCCTTGGGTTCAGCGGACCCACCGAGCGCATCCGGCTTGAACTTCCGTCGATCCCGGGCGTGCGGGCGATCGCACCTGCCGTTCCGTTTGGCAGCCAGAACATCGTGATCGAAGCCACTCGTCCGCCTGAGCAGGCCGCGGAATTCCCACTCTGCGTGAACGATAAAGCCTGGGTGGGCATCCGCCGACTGCACGCACTCTCTCATCCGGGTCTGAATTTCCTCGTGGTGACCGATGGCTCGCTGCGCAGCCAATCTGCCTTGAGCCTGGGAGGTTACCTGGCACGCATGTCGCACGCACGCATGACCCTCCTGGGCGTCGGGAAGGATGAAGCGTTGCTTGAATCCTTCCTGCAGGATGCCCGCAAACAGCTGGGGAATGGCATGGCATCCGTACAGGTGCGCACAGACTCGGATCCCACGCCTAGCGCCATCGCAAAATCAATTCGGCAAAGCCCGGTCGATCTCGTCATCCTGGGCTGGAGACCAGTCGAGGGCGTGGGGTTCGCGGAACAGATCTTGCAGGCAGGTAATCACCATTTACTGCTGGCGGCGCATCCAGGTGCACGCCTTGAGAAGGCGCTGGTGTGCGCGGCAAGCGGCGAACCAGGCAAGGACGATGTCTTGTTCGCAGGACGCCTGTTGCGGCATGTGGGCGCCTCGGCAAAGTTGTTCAACGTAGTCAACAATGGAACCAGCTCCGAATATCAGCACCAGCACATCGAGCGGTTCATGGCAGGTGGAAAGCACAGCCTGGAGATGTTTGGTGTGCCTACGGAAAGCGAGATACGGACGGGGCATCCTCCTACAGAAATTATCGAAGAAATGCGGAAGGGAGAATTTGACCTCGTGGTTCTTGGCGCTCCCCTGCCGAACCGCGAGGGGCGGGTATCACTCACGAGAGTCGTCGAGAGCGTAATGAAAAATGCCGGCAATTGTTCACTCTTGATCGTCCGATCACATTCGTACAGAAAATAAATTCAAGACTAGATGTTATAGAAAGGACCAGGAAGTCATGTTTTCCAAGACCAAAACACTGATGCTTTCTCTTTTGCTTATTGCTCTGTTCACAACAGGCTGCTCTGCAGGCGCGCAGTCAACTGCCGAATCTGAAACCGGGACAGGGGAAGTGAAGCTAACACTTGCCGCCTATACGACACCGCGGGAAGCCTACCGGGAACTGATCCCCATCTTCCAGGAAAAGTGGAAGGAGGAGACTGGTCAAACCATAACGTTTGAAGAATCCTACCAGGGTTCCGGCGCGCAATCGCGTGCGGTAGCAGAAGGGTTTGAAGCCGATATTGTTGCTCTTTCGCTGGAAGCAGATGTGATCCGTCTTGAAGATGCCGGCTTGATCACGCATGACTGGCGCAGCAAACCATTTGGGGGGATCATCAGTACCTCGGTGGTGGCTTTTGCCGTGCGTGAGGGCAACCCGAACAACATTCAGGATTGGGCAGATCTTACCCAGGCTGATCTGGAGATTCTGACCCCGAACCCGAAGACGAGCGGCGGTGCCATGTGGAATATCTTGGGGCTGTATGGTGCTGCCCAACGCGGCCATGTGGAAGGCTACACAGCAGACGATGCGGGCGCTCAGGAATTGCTCCTCAGCGTTCTGCAAAACGTCACCGTGATGGACAAATCAGCTCGTGACTCCATCGTCACTTTTGAAAAAGGAATTGGCGATGTAGCGATCACGTACGAAAATGAAGTACTTGTCGGTCAGCAGGCTGGGCAGACCTATGAGTTAGTACTGCCCAGCTCCACCCTTCAAATCGATAACCCGATTGCCATCGTGGATACTCATGTAGACAAACACGGCACGCGTGAAGTCGCGGAGGCCTTCCTTGCGTTCCTATTTACCCCAGAGGCACAGCAGATCTTCGCCAAACATGGCTTGCGCTCCCCTGATCCGGCAGTTGCCGAAGCTACCGCCAAACAGTATCCGCCTATCGAGGATCTATTCACGATTGACCACTTTGGTGGCTGGAAGGAAGCCACCCCTACGTTCTTCGGCGACAGTGGCGTCTTCTATCAAGTACTTGCCCAAGTACAGGACCTTCAAATCGCTGAATAAAAGATTTTCTAACTATGAGGTAACAGTCACTGGCAGCCTGCCGTTTGCCTGAAGTGACTGTCACCGGAAACACAGATGAACCTATCTACAACAATTTCCTCAAATAATAAAAAATCTGGAGCACCTCTTCCGTGGGGACGATGGGGCATACGCTCTGTTGCTCTGGCGTACCTGACTTTGATACTGATTATCCCGCTTTTGGTCATCATCCAGGATAGCACGCGGGAAGGGCTGGCTGAGCTTTGGAGGCAGGTTACACTTCCCGCGGCCTGGCACGCGCTAAAACTGACTCTTTGGACTTCCACCGTTATGACGGTGATCAACACCATCATGGGCACGCTAACTGCCTTTGTCCTTGTGCGCTATGACTTTCCCGGGAAACAAATCCTCAACGGGATCATTGATCTGCCGCTGGCGATCCCAACCCTCGTTACCGGCGTAATGTTGGTCATCCTTTTTGGACCTCAGGAGGCGCTGGGAGCCTGGCTAAAGGAACAGTTTGATTTCTCGATCATCTTTGCTCCTCCGGGAATCATCCTGGCGCTGTTATTTCTGACCTTTCCCTTTGTAGTACGCTCGGTCCAGCCAGTCCTCCTGGAACTAGATCTCACACAGGAATATGCGGCCGCGACCCTGGGAGCGGAAGGCTGGACGATCTTTCGTCGTATTATCATGCCACCGCTGACCCTGCCCATTGTGACCGGCGCGCTACTCAGTTTTGCGCGAGCGATCGGTGAGTTCGGTTCGATTGTGATTGTGGCGGGGAACATCCCGCTTGTCTCCCAGACCGCGGCGGTGTATGTGTTTGGGGAGGTCGAATCGGAAAACAGACTGGGAGCCAGCGCGATGTCCATTGTGATGGTCGCCATCGCGTTTAGTTTGATGATGTGCGCTGATTATCTGCGAAAGCGGTCGCGACTGAATTCTGATAAGGAAATACCATGAGCACCGCACTCCGTACACTTGCTTCTGCTCCAAAAAATCACAACTCGACTCTGGGGTGGCGATCCAGAATCAAAGGGAAATGGGTAAGCTGGGGACTGATCGCAATCGTTGTTGCCTATGTGGGTATTCTCATCCTGGCTCCACTGGTCGCGCTGGCTCTCGGCGCATTCGAACAGGGCGTGGGAGCGATTTTCGAGGCCTTTAATCAGTCCTTTGTGCTCACTTCCTTTTGGAATACCCTGTGGATCAGTCTGATTGTTGTAGTCATCCACGCCATCTTCGGCACGATTGTCTCCTGGGTATTTGTCCGTCACCGGTTCCCCGGGCGCGGACTCATCAATGGACTCATCGACATGCCCTTCGCGGTGTCGCCTGTAGTCGCCGGGTATATGTTGCTGCTTCTCTTCGGGCGCAATGGATTATTTGGTCCGCTCGTCGAAGCCACTGGGATCCGGGTAGCATTTGCATTCCCTGGGATGGTGCTGGCCACGCTGTTTGTCACGATGCCATTTATGGTGCGCGAGCTCGTCCCTGTACTGGAGGCGTTC
>JAICQC010000373.1 GCA_025938055.1 Anaerolineales bacterium
CCCACCGATTGTGGGACCGATGATCCAGGCAAGGTTTCCAACCACGCGCAGGATACCGAAACCCTCCTGCCTCTGTTTTTCAGGGAGGATATCGGCAATCATTGCGTCGTGTGCGGGGTGAGCAATGTTGGATAACAAGCCCACAAATATCATCAACGGAAACAAGATGCTATAGTCGGTCACGAGCCCAAAAGTCAGCGTACTGATCGCGCTGAAGATAAGCCCAAACAAAATCAGTTGTTTGCGCCCGAATTTGTCGGTCAGTGCTCCGCCAATGGTGCTGCCGACTAAGCCAAAGAGCGAGGACATACCCAGCAGGATGCCTGCCTGGGTCATGCCGACGTTGAATTTTTGGGTAATGTACAAAGCAAAAAACGGGAAGAGGAGCGTGCCTCCGATGCGGTCGATGAAACTAACGGCAACAACGACCCAGAATAAGCGCGGGAACTCATGATAGATTTTGTTCAGGCGAGCGAACATGTACGTCCTTTCGTGTGGGAGCGCGTATTGTAGCACGGTTGTTCTAATTTTGGATTAATATTTCTTTAGCAATCCATTCGATCTCATCACCACTTACGATTCCACAGCCTTGTCAGGTGGTGATGAAATAAATCGCCGCCGTCTCCCGCTGCAGGCAGCAGGCAAGGGGACGGCGGCGTAAACCTACCTGAAACGTATTAGTGCTGTCCCAGCGTCCCCAGCGTGCGGACTCGTCGCTCGACCGTGTAGAAAACCCATGAGCCAAACCAGAGCATAACGAACATGAAGACGATAAGCAATACGATCTCAACTCTCAGCGGCAGGATCGTTTCTGTTTTGAGGAGGAAGCCGCGCACGGCGTCCAAGCCATAGGTAAGCGGGAGCGCCAGGGCGATCGGGATCAGCCACGTGGGGAGAGATTGCACGGGGAAGTTCGTTCCTGAAAAGCCCTGTACCAGGAAGCTGCCAACGTCCACGAGGGTGTTGGCTTCCCGCATCAAAAGCACGATGCCGGCAAAGGCAAAACCAAATCCATATAAACCGATCAACATCGGGATCGCTGTCAGGAAAGCGGCGAGGGTGTTCCCGGTCGGGTGGAAGCCAAATAGCGCGGCAGCGATCACAAGCATGACCAGGGAGGTGATGGCTGTCGTCAGCAGACTGGTCAGCGTCCGCCCGACTAGGATGAGTAAGCGCGGAACCGGCGTCAGCCAGTTTGATTCGAGTACACCAGCATCCATATCCTGCTTGAGGGCGTATCCCATGCCCCAGAAGACGGTGAGGATGAAGTTGGTCAGCACTGTCCCAAGCAAAATAAAGGACATGTAATCGCCTGTGCCGCTATAGGCTTGGAAACCAAGCGCCTGTCCGTTTACGCTGAATGCCTTACCCATAAAGTAAACAGGCGTGATCCAGATGATCGGCTGAAAGATGTTGGAGACTGCGTTCAACGGATAGCGCCAGAAGACTTTCCAATCTTTGCGCGCGATCACGAACAAGGCTCGCAGTTGTGTCTTCAGGCTGGGTTGAGAGAGGGTGTTAGTTTCCATATTCTTCACCTAGTATTGTCCAATTGCGCCGGTTCTACGGGCGCGGCGTTCCATCCACAAAAACGTGGAATAACCGACAACCAGCCAGAACATGCCAAACAGAAGCAACGGAATCAAGTCGGGTAAAAGCTGCGGAATGCCCGCGTCGGAAAATGCCGCGGCGCGCATCCCATGGATGAGATAGGTCTGTGGCAGCCACTTTGCAATGGATTGCATCCAGCCGGGCAAAAGACTCACCGGGAACGTGATTCCGCAGAAGATCATCACCAGCCCGCGAATGAGAAAGACAAAGGCGTTGGCTTCTTTGATCGTAATGACCAGGCTGGCAAACGCGAAGCCCAACCCATAAATGGAGGGAATAGCTGCCAGCATCATCAGCAGGATCATCCAGACGCTGCCGTTTAGCCGGACTCCAAAGAGCAAACCAAACTCCACTGCGGTAATGGTGATAAACATTAACATGGACACGATCTGGGGTCCCGTGTGCCCAAGCAGGTAGGAAAACCTCCAGGTGGGGGAGAGCCAGTTCGATTCGAGCGTCCCGCGCATCTGTTCGTTCCGCAGCGAGAAGCCCACGTCCCATAGCACGATGTTCTGCCACATCCAGACCGTGGTGCCGATCACGATATAACCGATGAAATCACTTGCACCGGTGGTCTGCATGAAGACTGCCAGCCCGCTTCCATCCGGACCGGAGAGCGCCCGCGCCGTCAGAATGTAGAGCATCGGGAAGATTAGCGGCCAGATGAGCAGGGCGATGATCCAGCTCGGGTAGCGCCGAAAGATCGTCCATTCCCGCCGCATGATTGCGATGAATGCGCGCAGGTCAGACCCAAATCCGGGGCGGCCGAGCGAACGAGGGGTAAGAGTCGTTTCCATGACGAGCTCCTAATCCCTCAACGCCTTGCCTGTCAGATGGATGAACACATCCTCCAGTGAGGGCTTGACGATATTCATATTGACAAGACGCGTGCCGTTGCCGCTGATGCCCTCCACGATGCGAGGCAGGGCTGCGCGGCTGTTCTGCGCGTGCAGGCTGACTTCCCACAGGTCCGCTTCGTCTCGCATAGCTTGGCGGGTGGTGATGTTCTCGATGCCGGAGATGCTCTTCAGTTTTTCTGCGATCTCCTCATGCCAGCCGGTCAACTCGAGGCGGATGACTTCCTGCTGGTCGATGCGGCGTTTGAGTCCCTCAGGTGTGTCGAGGGCAATCACCTTTCCCGTATCAATAATGCCGATCCGGTCGGAAAGCTGGTCGGCCTCTTCCATATAGTGAGTGGTCAGCAGGATGGTGTGTCCCTCCTGCTTCAGTTCGGCAATCAACTCACGTACGCGGCGAGCCGCCTGAGGGTCCAACCCGAGCGTGGGTTCATCCAAAAGGAGGATGGGCGGGCGGGCGAGCAATGCCTTGGCAATCGCAATCCGCTGGCGCATGCCTGTCGAATATTTCTCGACCAGTTCGTTGGCACGGTCCTTGATCTCCATGCGCTCGATGAGTTCTTCGACGCGTTGCTTTGCAACAGCCTGTGGGATATGATAAAGCGCCGCAAAATACTCGAGGTTCTCACGCCCGGTGAGCTTCCAGTAAATGCTGCGTTCGCCAGCCAGAACGGTGCCCAGGCTGCGCCTCACATCGTTGGCTTGCCTGACGATATCAAAGCCGTTGACCTGCGCCGTGCCGCTGGTGGGCTCAAGCAAGGTACAGAGCATACGGATCGTTGTCGATTTCCCGGCGCCGTTCGGGCCGAGCAAGCCGAAGATCTCGCCGCGCTCGATCTGCAGGTCCACGCCGTTCACCGCAGTGAACATGGCTTTCGGCTCTTTTTTAGCAAAAAGACCGCGCCTGGGCTTTGGGGCAGGGGCACCTTCGGGGGTTTTATCGCCGGTGCCCGCCCGTGCAGGGAATTTTTTGACCAGTTGTTTGGCTTCAATCGCAAATTCGGTCATCTGAAGCTCCTTTTCGAACCTTGTTTCAAGAAAAGAAATGTTTTGTAGAATATTTTTATATATTATTGATTCTGCTTTTCAATATTACAATAATATTTTGTAATTGTCAATAGTTGCTTTGATTTTTCTAAAATTGATCCGAAAATCGGACAAAAAAACTGCCTTCTCCCAAACTGAAGGCGGTTTCTGGTTTATGAGCCGTTTCCGATGATTGCCCTGGATTACTCCGGCCAGGGGATCTCGGCGGGTCCCGCGTATCCGTGCTTCTCCTGCACCCAGACTTGTCCGTGAGAGGGTTCGCTACACCCGGGCTCATCGACAAATGAGATGAACGCGAAGCGCGTCGCCAGCGGATCGAAGATCAACTGTCCAGCCTCGCAGCGCCAGACTTCAATAATATAGGTCTGCATCGAGTCATCTTCATAATCTCCCAGGCTCACCGGCACCTCCACCCATGACACGGTGACCTCATTCGTCATGTTGTTTCGCGTGGCGTTCAGCACCTCAGATGGCGGGTAATAGGGAGTGATCGGAAGGTTTGCCGTACCCGGATATACAACAGGCAGGCTCAGGAGATCACCCTGCAGTTCGATGAAATTCGTGCTTACCCAACAGGGAACTTGATTCTCCACGAGCACCCAGTTCCAGTTCTCGGCGTCCACCCGACCGATGAGCTCGATGTTGGCTCCCGCGCGGAAAGCAAAGAAGTACAGGTATTCGGGACCCGGCCCGTAACGGCAGCTCAGCCGGTCTGCGGTCACTCTGGCGCTGATACTCTCGACCGTCGGCAGCGAAGTATTGGAGGGGACCGGGCTGGGAGTTTCCGAGGGGAGAGGGGGCTCTGTGAAGAGCGCGGTCGGTGTGACGGAGGCTGTCTCTGTGGCGGCCGGCGCGGAAAGCGTGACGGTGTTCGTAAGCGGCGAGAATGCTGTTTGCGTGGCAGTCGGCGTAAGGGATTCGACCACAGTAGGCGTGACCATCGTTGGCGTCAGTGAGCAGGCAAATGAGGTAATCATGCCTAGAACAGAAAAAATAAGTTTTCGTCTCATAAGTGCAAACCGTCTCCTTTCAGGCTACTATACCCGAAAGATAGCGAAGTTACAGGGCGCAGTTTCGTTGTAGGCAGGGATTTGAATTTTCGCCTACAAAGAAGCACTCCTAAACATTTCGCCATGAATGGATGGGCGGCAGAAGGCTCTGAGGCTGAAATAAATATCCCCGTTACAAGACGGGGATACTCAATTCATGCGTTCTGACCGAGGAGCCTGATCAATACTTCCCTTTGCCTTCGGCACGCAGTTCGTTCTCCTCC
>JAICQC010000295.1 GCA_025938055.1 Anaerolineales bacterium
GGCATTGTCTATCTCTACTCAGTCACGGGGACACTTTCCTTCCGTGAGATTTTTACTGAAGATATCCTAAGCACACTGGCTTCCATCCCGAGCGGCTTCCTCGGCTTCTCTGCCGCAGGTTTGATCGGCGTGCTGCTCTTCATCGGCACGGTGGGCAAATCCGCGCAATTCCCGCTGCACGTCTGGCTGCCGGACGCGATGGAAGGCCCGACCCCGGTTAGCGCGATGATCCATGCCGCTACGATGGTTTCGGCGGGTGTGTACGCAGTCATCCGCATGTTCCCGCTCATCAGCCTCGACCCGACGACGATGTCCATCGTGGCGTTCATCGGCGCATTCACGGCGCTCTTTGCCGCGACGATTGCGGTGGCACAAAACGATATCAAGCGGGTGCTTGCCTACTCGACCATTTCACAGCTTGGCTTCATGATCGCGGCGCTGGGAATCGGCGCCTACGTGGCGGCGGTCTTCCATCTCATTACCCACGCGTTCTTCAAAGCTTTGCTCTTCCTTGGCTCGGGCTCCGTCATCCACGGCATGGAGCACGGCGTTCTGCACACGGGCAATCACAATGTGGATCCGCAGGATATGTTCAACATGGGCGGCTTGCGCAGGAAGATGCCCATCACCTTCTGGACGTTTCTGATCGGCGGCTTTGCGCTGGCCGGTTTCCCCCTTGTCACGGCAGGCTTCTGGTCGAAGGATGAAATCCTGGCGGACGCGTTCGGGCATGGTCACTGGGCGGTCTTTCTCACACTGGCAGTCGCTGCCTTCATGACCGCGTTCTATACCATGCGCCAGATCACCCTCACCTTCCTGGGCGAGCCGCGCACCAAAGAAGCGGAGCACGCTAAGGAGACCCCCTGGACGATGACCCTCCCTTTGGTCATCCTCTCGATCTTTGCAGTTGGGTACGGATGGGTGGGCATCCCTGCGCATTTCCCGCTGCTCGGCGGACTCGTTCCGAACTGGTTGCATGAGTTCGTCGGTGGGACACTTGCGGAACATCCAGAAGGGGTTGAGTTCAACTGGATACCACTTCTTACTTCGCTTGTGGTCGCGCTCGGCGGTCTGTATGCCGGATGGCTCACGTATCGCAATGTTAATTCACCGTTTGAAGACAGGCTGCAACTCCCGCTCCTCAGGAACAAGTATTACATGGACGAATTCTATGATCGTGTGTTCGTCAAACCTGCCTACTGGTTCGCAGAGAACGTTGTCTACAAATTCATGGACCAGGGCGTGATCGACGGCATCCTGCACATCTTCGGTCCCGTCACAGATCGCTTGGGTTCCTTCATCCGCAATTACTTCGATCTGCCCGTCATCAATCGCTTCTTCGGTGATGGCTCGGCAGAGGTCACCTATCGGACGGGAGACCGATTGCGAGCTATCCAAACAGGACGCATCCAACAGTATTTGATGCTGGCGCTGGTAGTATTCATTGCCATCGGTGCAGCTCTTTACTTCTTCCTGCTGGTGTAGGGAGTCTACGATGAACTTCATTGATGCTCACCTTCTCTCGCTCATCCTGTTCGTCCCAGCCGTTGCCGCGCTGCTCATGCTGTTCCTGCCAGACGGGGAAAACAAACTGTTCCACTGGTTTGCGCTGGGGGCGAGTCTCATCTCATTTGTGTTATCGCTCATCGTTTGGTTCCGCTTCGACGCGAATCAGCCCGGCTTCCAGTTCGAAGAGTCATACGTCTGGTACGAGGCGATCGGTTCATCATTCCACCTCGGCGTGGACGGGCTCTCGCTCACCATGGTCCTGCTGACGACGCTCCTGACACCGCTTGCCATCCTTGCTTCGTTCAGCATCCATGACCGCGTAAAGCCGTACATGATCCTGTTCCTCTTCCTCGAGACAGGCATGCTGGGCGTGTTCCTGGCGCTCGACCTTTTGATCTTCTTCGTGTTTTGGGAAGTGGGTCTCGTGCCGATGTACTTCCTCATCAACCAGTGGGGGAGCGCCAACCGGAACTATGCTTCGCTCAAATTCCTGATCTACACGATGGGTGGATCCCTCGGTCTCCTGCTCGCCATCCAACTGCTCGGCGTTCTTTTCGGGACCTTTGACTTGCTCACGCTATATGAACGTTGGAATGCCCTGGACTCTGGCTCAGCGCTGCTGGGCATGTCTGTGTCCACGGTGAAGACCATTGCCTTCTGGGCATTTGCAATCGCATTTGCGATCAAGGTACCTGTGTGGCCCTTCCACACCTGGCTGCCTGACGCGCACACCGAAGCGCCAACGGCTGGTTCGATGATCCTGGCAGGCGTGCTGCTCAAGCTTGGAGCATACGGCTTCCTGCGGCTGATCCTTCCGCTCTATCCAGATGAGGCACGGATCTTCGCCGGCGTGCTGGCGTTTCTGGCAACCGCGGCGATTGTCTTCGGCGCCTTTGCATCCTATGCACAAACGGATTTCAAGCGGCTTGTCGCATACTCGTCCGTAAACCACATGGGATTTGTGGTACTTGGCATTGCCGCGGCCGCCCTCGCTGCAGGGACATCCGATGCGACCATCGCCTTGAACGGAGCGATCCTGCAGATGTTCAACCATGGTCTTTCGGCAGCGGGAATGTTCTTTCTGGTTGGCGTGATCTACGAGCGCACGCATACGCGTGATCTCGAACAGTACGGCGGACTGTTCCCGCTCGTACCGGTCTACGGCGGCATCCTGATCTTCACCAGCATGGCTTCGCTTGGACTGCCAGGACTCAACGGCTTTATCTCCGAGTTTTTGGTTGTCAGAGGAGCGTGGCCGATTTTGACGGTGTACACCGCGATCTCAATGCTCGGGTTGCTTTTCACGGGCGCGTACATTTTGAAGGGGATCAAGAAGGTTTTGCACGGTCCCCTGAACGAACAATGGGCCGCGGAGCGCGGCGAACACCATGTAGCTGAAATCAACACGCGCGAGATCCTGGTTATGGTTCCATTGATGGCACTCATCTTATGGATCGGCATCTGGCCCGCATGGATCCTGGACGTGATCAACAAAGCTGTGGTCATGCTCTTCTAAGAGGTAGATGATGAATTTCCCTGTTCTGAGTGTCATCACGTTCACACCGGTTGTTGCGGCGGTCCTGATTTTGTTAATGCCCGCCGAGCGCAAGAACGAAACCCGGGCAGTCGCGCTCGCCGCAGCAGTCTTTGCACTCATCCTGTCTGTCTGGGTATATTTCGGCTACGATCAGGCGGCAGGCGGTTATCAATTCATCGAACGATACGACTGGCTTCCGGCGCTGGGCATTAGCCTGTACTTTGGCGTGGACGGTATGAGCGCGCCACTTGTGTTGCTGACCGGCGTGGTCATGTTCACAGGCGTGTTGATCTCGTGGGGTGATGACCACCCACACATTATGGCTGGTATTCAGGACCGCCCGCGTGAGTTTTTTGCTTTTCTGTTCATCCTTGCCTGGGGTGTGTTTGGCGTTTTTGTTTCCCTTGATTTATTCATGCTGTTTTTCTTCTATGAGATTGCAGTGTTTCCCATGTACCTGCTGATCGCCATCTGGGGCTGGGTGGTTACCCGCGAATACGCTGCTATGAAGTTGACTCTCTATCTGTTTGTTGGTTCGGTCATTTCCCTGGTCGGTGTGCTCGCCATGTATTGGGTGCAGTATCAGAACACGGGTGTCCTCAGTTTCGACATGCTTGCCATGGAGAGTGCCAGCTTTCCAAAGACATTCCAGGACCTTTGGTTTCTGCCGGTTTTTCTCGGTTTCGCGGTGCTGGCGGGTATCTGGCCCTTCCACAACTGGTCCCCAGACGGTCATGTGGCAGCACCCACCGCTGTGTCGATGTTCCATGCAGGTGTGTTGATGAAGCTGGGCGCGTTCGCCGCGCTGCGGGTTGGCATCATGTTGCTGCCAGAAGGCGCGCAGACCTGGTCTTGGCTTATCATGCTGTTCGCGGCGGTTGCCGTAGTTTATGGCGCATACATTGCCTTCGTGCAAATGGATTTCAAATATATGGTCGGTTTTTCATCGGTGTCACACATGGGACTGGTCATGCTCGGGTTCTCCACGCTCAACCGGGAGGGTTTACTTGGATCGGGCTTGCAAATGTTCTCGCACGGCGTGATGACAGCTCTCTTCTTTGCAGTGGTCGGCATGATCTACGACCGGGCGCATACCCGGCAGATTCCTGAGCTGGGCGGAATGAGCAGGGTCATGCCCTTCGCGACGGTGGGGTTCATCATAGGAGGACTCGTCTCGATGGGCATGCCTCTCTTTTCGGGTTTTGTGGCAGAATTCCCCATCTTTATGGGTGTATGGAGTGTGCAATGGCTGGTGGCTGTGATCGCCAGCACTTCCATCGTGATCACGGCAGCCTATATCATGCGCAACATACGTCAGGTGTTCTTCGGCGAAATGCCCGACAAACTTGAAGGGCATATGACCGACGTTACTTTGCTGGATAAAGTTGCCATAGCCACGTTGTGTTTGTTCATGATCGTCATCGGTTTATTCCCCAGCTTCATGGTTCCCATGGTGGAACAGGGCGTGGAGAATATCCTGCGCCTGCTGGGAGGTGCATAATGTTTACAGCAACAGCGATTGCTTCGATCCTCCCGGAGATCCTTATTCTGATCCTCGGTCTCCTACTGCTGGTTGTGGAACCGTTCTGGAAGGAAGAACAGCGCCGGAACGTGGGTTGGCTGACGGCTGGCGGCCTTTTGATCGCGATGCTCATCAGCCTGCTCTTTGGGCAACCCGGCGAACCGACTGCCACGCTTGGCGGCATGGTGCGCTTTGACTGGCTTGGCTTTTTCTTCAAGCTGCTCTTCATGTTCGCGGGCGCCGCGACCGCGCTCCTGCTGATGGACAATGAGAAGGTGGGGGATCGTGGAGAAGCATACCTCTTGCTCCTCGCTTCATTGATCGGCATGAACCTGATGGCTGCTTCTGCGGACCTGGTCATGCTGTACCTGGCGATTGAGACGACCTCCATTCCGCTGTACGTGCTTTCGGGCTTTATGTTGGCTGATGAGAAATCTACAGAAGCTGGTTTCAAATACCTGCTGTTCGGCGCGCTGACCTCCACGATCATGCTCTACGGCTTCAGCCTGCTCTTCGGCTTTACCGGGGTTACAAATATTTATGATTTGGCTGCCCTGTTCCCGATGAGCGATTTATCGTTACCGGTTGCATTTGGTATCCTGGCTCTGATCCTCGTGGGGCTGGGCTTCAAGATGTCCGTCGTGCCTTTCCACTTCTGGGCGCCGGATGTATACGAAGGTGCGCCCACTCCCGTGGCTGGATTCCTTTCCACGGCTTCCAAAGCGGCGGGCTTTGCCGTCGTCGTGCGCCTGTTCTTCGTGATGTTCCCTGACCCACAGTTGGACCTTGCGCGCGGCTGGGCGATGTCCATTGCTGTCATCGCGGCGGTCACAATGACCGTGGGCAACCTGCTAGCCCTGCCACAGACCAATATCAAGCGCCTGATCGCTTTCTCCTCCGTGGCGCACGCGGGCTACGCCCTGATTGGCGTGGTCGCATTCACACAGCTTGGCGCGGCGAGCGTGGTGTTTTATCTGGCGGCATACATTGCAACCAACCTGCTTGCCTTTGGTATTGTGATGGCATTCAGCCGCGTGACAGGGCTGGAAGACTTGAGGGATTACTCGGGCATGAGCCGTCGTTCTCCCTGGCTGGCGCTCATAATGCTGGCTTCGTTCCTGTCCCTGGCGGGGATGCCGCCCTTCGCAGGATTTGTGGCAAAGATTTTTGTCTTCGCGGCAGGCATCCAGTCCGGCGCTCAGCAGTTGCACTACCAGGTAGGCGCCATACCGGTCGACGATGAGCGA
>JAICQC010000565.1 GCA_025938055.1 Anaerolineales bacterium
CTTGTTATTTTTATTATTATTATCTACAATTATGCTGCCAAGCCAGGTGAGATTGATCCCGGTCTATATCCTTTTTCAAAAACTTGGCTGGGTGGACACGCTGTTACCCCTCATCGTGCCGCTCTTCTTTGCAAATGCCTATGATGTATTTTTACTGCGCCAATTCTTCCTGACCATTCCGCTTGAACTCGATGACGCGGCGAAAATAGACGGCGCGAATCCCTTACAAATTTTGCTTTATATCATTCTTCCTCAAGCGCGTCCCGCGCTCGTTTCTGTAGGCATCTTCCACTTCCTCTATGCGTGGAATGACTTCTACGAACCGCTCATCTTCCTACACAGCCGCGAAAACTGGACTCTCGCGGTGGGTCTGCAGACCTTCGACGCGCTGTACACGGTCAATACCCATCTCATTATGGCTGTCTCAGTGTTGATGATCATCCCACCCATTCTGCTGTTCTTCTTCTCGCAAAAGATTTTCACGCAGGGAGTAGTGTTTTCAGGTATCAAGGGATAAGGTCCTGATATACGAGAATGCCACAAAACCAGAAAGGAATATAAACGGAGATTAAATGAGCCTCAAGATCGCATTTGCGGGCACGGGATATATCAGCAAGTTCCATGCACAAGCCGCACGGAATTTAGGACTCGAATTGGTGGCGGTTGTAAACCACAAGGCCGAATCAATGTCGGAATTCGCAAGTGTCTATGGAATTCCGCGTCAATATAAAAATGTGAAAGATTTGTTAAAAGATCGAAATGTGGATGCGTTCGTCGTGGGCACGCCGAACTATTTGCATTTACCACAGACCATTGCCGCCCTCAATGCGGGTGTGCATGTGATGGTGGAAAAGCCGATGGCGATGAACGCTCAGGAAGCCGAGCAGATGTGCGAGGCCGCGGCGAAGTCGGGTGCGCTTCTAATGGTGGCACATTGCTGGCGGTTCGACCCTGAGGTTTTGTGGTTGAAAAAACAGTCGTCAAAGTTGGGGAAAATAATTCGTACCAAAGGATACGGCGTGCATACAAATTGGGGTCCGAGTGGTTGGTTCACGCAAAAAGAACTGGCAGGTGGTGGCGCAATGGCAGATATGGGAATCCACGCGTTGGACACCGCACGGTTTCTGCTGAACGATCCAAAGCCGGTATCTGTCTACGCAAAGATCGGAACTTACTATAAGGATTTCGATGTCGATGATACCGGTGTCATCATCGTGGAATGGGATAACGGCGCTATATCATACTTTGAGTCTGGCTGGTGGCAACCCCATGCGGATGGATCTCAAGCCGCGACTCAGCTATATGGCACAAAGGGATTTGGACAGATCTTCCCGGCGAAGCTGGAGATACCCAATGGTGAAGACCAAAAAATTGATGTGATCGACGCTGGCTTGCCATTCCCGCGCGAGGAGGCTGCCCTGCAAAGTTTGTACGATACCCAGTTGAAATATTTCGTGGAATGTATCGAGAAGAATGGGATTCCAACCCCTGGAGGCCTCGAAGGCGTCATGAACATGAAAGTTGTAGACGCAGTCTATGAGAGTGCCCGTACCGGGAAAGTTGTGGAAATTAAGCAATGACGATTGAAACGATCCTACCTACACCTAACATCTTCGAGGCAAGAAGCGTGCTTTGCATCCAGCCCCATTATGACGACAATGATATCGCCGCGGCCGGGACGTTGGCACTGCTCCAACAAAACGGCGCAGAGTTGTTCTATCTCACTGCAACGAATGATCTGATGGGCGTCGTTGATCATTCACTCCCGGATAAAGCGGCTGCAGAGATGTTGAAACATGATCAATTTGCCGCGGGTGAAATCATTGGCGTAAAGGAGCAGCATTGGCTGGGTTATCCAGATGCAGGTGAGTATGATTACTTTGCCCTGCGCCGCGATTTCCTGAAATACATTCGCATGCTCCAGCCTGACTTTGTCTTTACTGCTGACCCGTGGCTGACCTACGAAGCACACCGGGACCACATCCAAACCGGATTGGCTGCCTCTGAAGCCGTCATGTTTTCCGGGCTGACAAAAATCGCGTCCTCCGACCCGGTAGTTGATTCGGCTTATGAAGGGCATGATATCAAGGGAATCGTTTTTTACTACACTCGTGAGCCCAACTATATAGCAGATATTTCTTCTACCTGGGAATCCAAGATTGCTTCCGTGCGATGCTATGAGACTCAGTTTACCTCGCAGGAGATGGACCAATTGGTGAGAGCACTTGATGCCAAATCACTACAAGTTGCAGCAGGACAAACCTTTGAGCGCGGAGAAGCACTCAAGGTATTACACACCAGCGCGCTACACTGTGGATTTTAGACTATGAAAATTTGTATCGTAGGCGGAACGGGAAATATCAGCCAGCCTATTGTTCGGCTGTTGCTCGAGCAGAGACACCAGGAGCTCCCGCGAGTCGGGCTCGTCCTCTACGACGAGAATGCAGACGTCACGCAACGCTTCGCTGGGCGGCGCCAGGCTCGGGGGAACGTCGGAGAACGCCGGCACGCGC
>JAICQC010000483.1 GCA_025938055.1 Anaerolineales bacterium
AGAAGCACCGCGGCAACCTTCCCATTGGCATTGGAAAAAACTGCCATATCGAAGCTGCGATCCTGGATAAGAATGTGCGCATTGGCGATAACGTTGTGATCAAACCGTTCCCGCGCGAAAAAGACATCGACAGCGACCTTTATTTCGTGCGGGATGGGATCGTGGTCATCGCCAAAAATACAGAACTGCCATCTGATACACGTATTGAGCCTTCGTAAGAGAGCCGGCGATTATAAGTATATTTGCCTTGACATTCTATTCTCACAAGAATACATTTGCAGGATATTTGCTCCAACCCTGATCCAGGAGATATTTGCATGACCCTTGAAAATAACAGTAATGCTGAAACTCCGCACGTACATGATTGGCACGCGCTCAAAACCGAGGAGGTGCTGGATCACCTCAAGGTAGAGGGAAATGGTTTGACTACTGAGGAAGCGAAAAGACGCCAGGAATATTACGGACCCAACCAGTTGCAGGAAGCGCCTCGCCCGGGTTTCCTGCAGATGCTGTGGGAACAACTGAATAATTTTGTGGTCATCCTCCTGATTATCGCGTCGGTGGTCTCAGCCCTGCTGGGAGATTTTGTGGAAGCCGCGGCGATCATGGCAATCGTGGTCCTGAATGCGGTCCTGGGAATTGTTCAGGAACGCCGTGCGGAGGAAGCTCTGGCAGCCCTCAAAAAGCTTGCCGCGCCAGATGCGCAGGTCGTGCGGGATGGGCGCAGGGTGTCCATTCCTTCCTATGACCTGGTGCCGGGCGATCTGGTCTTTCTGGAAGCGGGCAACTTTATCCCTGCCGATATACGGTTGCTGGAGGCAGTCAACCTGCGGATAGAGGAGGCGTCGCTCACAGGTGAATCGCTTGCCGTGCAGAAGAATGCCGCGACCGTCCTGGAAAAAAACGTCCCGCTGGGCGATCGCAAGAATACCGCCTTCATGGGGACAGTCGTTTCCTACGGACGTGGGCGCGGTATCGTCACAGACACAGGGATGCGGACTCAGTTGGGTCTGATCGCCACCATGCTCCAAAGTGTGGACACCGAAGAGACGCCCCTCCAGCGAAGGCTCGACCAGCTCGGCAAATCATTGAGCATTGCATCGCTCATTCTTGTGGCAATCGTTTTCATCGTCGCTCTCATCAACTCTACGAACATCAATGAGCTCTTCACAGGCCCACTTGCGTATGTGACCGGATACGCGACTGAAATTACAGATGTGTTCATTATCGCCATCAGCCTGGCGATTGCAGCGGTGCCGGAAGGGCTTCCTGCCGTTGTGACGATCTCGCTCGCCCTCGGTATGCGTGAGATGATCAAGCGCCACGCGCTCATCCGCAAGCTATCTTCCGTGGAGACGCTGGGGTCAGCCACCGTGATCTGCTCAGATAAAACCGGCACGCTGACGCAAAACGAAATGACGGTCACGCGCCTCTGGGCAGACGGACAGTTTATCGAGGTTACAGGCAAAGGGTACGTCCCCAAAGGCGATTTTTTAGTGGATGGGGAAAAGATCGAAATATCCAAATATCCCGCGGCGCGGACAACCCTGTGGCTTGGGGCGTTGAACAACGATGCCTCCCTCGAAACAACCGGTGAAAAGGATTCACAGCAGACCTACCGAATTGTCGGTGACCCGACCGAGGGCGCTATATTGGTCGCCGCGGCGAAAACGGGAGCAGCCTACGTAAAAATCAAGGAGGCTTATCCGCGCGAGCACGAAATACCCTTCGATTCCGAGCGTAAACGTATGATCACGCTCCATGATATTTTTGGACCGGACCCGAATGACCTTTCACCTTTTTACGATGAAAACAAGAAAAACTGGGAAGTGATTGACGTCAAGGGCGCGCCGGATATTGTGCTGGATCTCTGCACCCAATACCAGGATATGAACGATACGCCGCAGCCGCTGGATGAGGCAGCACGGCAACGTATTCTGGATGCCAACGACCTGATGACAAAGGACGCCTTGCGGGTGCTGGGTCTCGCCTACCGCGTGATTGAAGATGTAACGGATCATGCAAAAGAGTTGAAAGCTGAGGATCTTGAAAAGGACCTGATCTTCGCTGGTCTGATCGGGATGATCGATCCGGCGCGTAACGAAGTGAAACCTGCGCTCGAAAAGGCGCGCGAGGCTGGCATCCGCACCATCATGATCACCGGAGATTATCCAAATACGGCGCACGCCATTGCCGAGACGATTGGCATGCTTAAACAGGGCAGGCAAGTCATGACGGGCGCGCAACTGGATGCATTGAGTGACAAAGAGCTTAAGGAAGTGATCGAAGATACGGCTGTCTTTGCCCGCGTCTCGCCTGAACACAAGATGCGCATCGTGGATGCACTCCAGGCGAATGATGAAGTGGTGGCGATGACCGGTGACGGCGTGAACGACGCGCCCGCCATCAAGCGCGCAGACATCGGGGTGGCGATGGGCATCACCGGTACAGATGTGGCGAAAGAGACGGCAGACATGGTGCTGACCGACGACAACTATGCCAGCATTGTCGCGGCGGTGGAACAGGGTCGCGTTATCTACAGCAATATCCGTAAGTTTGTGTTCTTTCTGCTCTCCTCGAACGTAGCAGAGATCATGATTATCTTTCTCGCCACGCTGGCGGGTCTCCCTGCGCCCCTGACAGCCATTCAATTGTTGTGGCTCAACCTGATCACAGACGGCGCGCCAGCGCTTGCGCTCGCGGTTGAAAAAGGCGACCCGGATATTATGGATCAAAAGCCGCGCGCAAAGTCGGAGCCGATCGTCAACCGCAGCATGATGCTGGGACTGGGCGTTCAAACCATCGCACAGACGGGCGCCGTCCTAACGGCATTTGCCCTGGGCTTGATCTGGCACCTGGAAGCGGGCGCGTCCGTCGTTGGAAACCCGATTGTCTATTTGATCGAACATGATTGGCGCGGTATCGACGTGCAGACTGCCGAGACAATGGCGTTCGTCACTCTTTCGTTGTGCGAACTGTTCCGCGCCTACACCGTGCGATCTGAGCGCGCCTCGTTGTTCCAGATCGGCGTGTTCTCCAATCGTTACATGCAGTATGCTGTCGGACTTTCCATTGTGCTGCTTCTGCTGGTTTGCAGTGTGCCATTCCTGCAGCCCATCTTCAATACACATTTCCTCAGCGGGCGTGAATGGGCAATCGTGGTGGGGCTGGCGCTCATTCCAGCCATTGCAGAGGAGATCACAAAATTCTTTTTACGGAGAAGTAAAGCGTAGTTTCCTGCTTAAAATCAAATCCGGGCTACCTACGTAACCCGGATTTCTTTTACCTGGAAGGATTTACGATGAATGGGAGAAAAACCCAGTCGCTCCAGCGCAGAGCGATGTACCTGTGTGCCGTAGCCCTTATGTTTTCCCAGCCCGTAGCCCTGATAGTGCATGTCCAGCTCGCACATTCGTTCATC
>JAICQC010000291.1 GCA_025938055.1 Anaerolineales bacterium
AAATCACGGGCGGTGCCAGGGAAGATTCTTAAGAGGTGTTCTCTGTGCGCTCCGTGGTGAAACTGCTCGGCGAGCCCACACAATTATCCACGCTTCAAAGAGCCAAAAGGCGCAGGTTGTGAGCGTGAAGGGTATAATCATAAATATCATGGGCGCATCTCTTAATCAGATATTTTCTGTTCTTACAGAACCGGCAGGAAGTCTGATCTATCATTTAATACTGGTATTTTCCATCGCGGGCGCGTTGCAGTCAGCGTTTGTGCACTGGCGCTCGAGTGAGTTTCCGCAGGCGCGCCGGACGATGTTCGGGCTGGGGATGCTGCTCATCGCACAGATCGGTCTCTTTCTCGTTAGCGGGATTGGGATGCAGGGATTGATCAACTTGCCGCTCTTCCTGCCGCCGCTCGACCGGGCGGTGACGCTCTTTTCCCTCCTCTGGCTGATCTGGCTGTGGGCATTTCCCGAACCCAGCCGTCCCGCGGATGCCGGTACCTGGCTTCTCACACTGCTTGTCCTTTCGGCCCTCGGGCTGAGCCTGGCGGCATACTCCACGCAGTCTGCGTTTTCTTCATATAACCTGACCACTTCAGACAACTACTGGCAGCTGGCAAGCATGGGCTTCTCACTCCTGGGCTTGTTCCTGCTGGCAGTGCGTCGCCCGAATGGCTGGGGATACGGCATTGCCGTCTTCCTGCTTAGTTTTGCCGGTCACCTCTTTTATATGATGATCGGGCGCATCGAAGGAGACTTCCCTGGCGCCGTGCGACTGGCACACATGGCAGCCTACCCGATCCTGCTGACCCTGCCCCAGCGCTTCCCCACTGCCACCAACGCGCTGACCTCCGTCAAGCAGCAAGACGCCCCGGTCGGGGAGCGGCGCAAGTACAGCACCGACCCGAAGACATTCCATGCCCTGCTGGCACTGGCAGGCGAATCCAGTGCCGATAAGTTGAGCCAGGCAATCACGCGCGCCATCGCACAGACACTGCTCGCCGACCTGTGTTTTCTGATCTATCTTACCGACAACAACAACCAGATGCAGATCGCCAGCGGCTACGACCTGATCCGCGAGGAAAACCTCGAGGGCGGCAGCCTGAACAAGACCGTGATCCCCATGCTCACAAACGCTCTGCAGCGCGGGCGTCCGCTGCGCCTGCCTTCGAGCAGCACCTCCGCCGATATCAAAGGGTTGAGTGACATGCTTGGGTTAACCAACCCCGGTCACCTGCTGAGCGTGCCGATCATCACGCCAGAGAAAGAACCTCTGGGCGGCGTGCTGTTATTATCTCCTTACTCCAATCGCCTGTGGAGTGCCGAGGACCAGGCATTCCTGACAAACATCGCCGTTTCGCTGGTACCTATCATCCAGCGCGGCCAGAAGATGACTTCCCTCGAGATCAAAGGCGAGCAGACGAAGCAAGCCCTCGATGTGGCGCAGTCCCGCGTCACAGATCTGGAACGTCGCAATCAGGAACTGGTCCGAGAGATGGAAGTCATCAGGAACGATGCACAGGAAGGCCTGGCGCAATCCGAAAACCTCGCCGCGCTGCGAACCATGCAGCAAGAAACACAACAGGCGCTCGAGAAACTCAAGCAGGAGAATGAACAATTGCGCGCCACCGGTGGAATGAAAGGCGCGCTGACCTCCTCATCCCAGGTGGAAAATGAACTGCGGCTGACACTGGAAGAGGTGGCGCACCTGCAGAACCAGCTCGCCGAGGCCAACATGCGCATCGTCGAGGCGGAAAAAGGTACCTCTATGGCGCACTCGAGCGAACAGGCGGAAGTGGTCGCCTCCATCTCGCAGGAGCTGCGCCAGCCCATGTCGTCGATTGTCGGGTACACCGACCTGCTCCTGGGCGAGTCGGTGGGCATCCTTGGCACGCTTCAGCGCAAGTTCGTGGAGCGCATCAGAGCCTCCACCGAGCGCATCGGTAACCTGATCGATGACCTCATCCAGGTCACCACGCTCGAGACCGGGCTCAATGAGCTCAAGCCCGAGCCGGTGAACCTTGACCTCATCATCGACAATGCCATGTCATATACGAGCAGCCAGATCCGCGAGAAGAACATTTCCATGCACCTCGACCTGCCGAAGAACGTCTCGCCGATCTACGCCGACCGTGAAGCGCTGCAGCAGATCCTTATCCACCTGCTGCAGAACGCGGGTGCCGCCTCGCCGCTCGAAGGGACGGTGCATCTCAAAGTCCAGACGAAGAGCGAGGACAGCCGCGAGTATGTCCTGATCCAGGTGACGGACACAGGCGGAGGCATCCCCGCCGATGACCTGGGGCGCGTCTTTAGCCGCCTGTACCGGGCGGATAACGTGCTGATCCAGGGCGTGGGCGATACGGGCGTGGGACTCTCCATCGCCAAGACGCTAACCGAGGCACAGAAGGGACGCATCTGGGTGGAGAGCGAGCCCGGCGTGGGCTCCACGTTCAGCGTGCTGCTGCCGATCGCCAGGAATTCAGCCAGTATGGTCTCGGAGAACTAATCATGCAAGCTTTGCGGCAACTGGGCGTTGGTGTGATCATTGCGGTCTTTTCTGTGATCCTGGTGCTGGGCGGTATCTTCCTGTCCCTGGCCGAAACCCTCCCGCCGCCCACCGCACCGACGCAACTCCCTCCCACATTTCCACAGAGCTTCCCGACGCCAACCGGTACAACCCTGAGCCCAACGTCCACCGTCGACTTGCCAACCGTTACCGCCTCTTCAACCCTCGTCTCGGTCTCTCCCACATCCTGTACGCCGCCCTCCGGATGGATCCGTGTGACAACGGGCGCGGGCGATACGGTCTACAGCCTCGCACAACGCTACAAGACGACCGCCGAGAATCTGAATGCCGCCAACTGCCTGACCTCCGCCGAACTGCCCGCCGGAGTTGCCCTGTACGTCCCCCCGGTGCCGACGGTGACCGTCGTCCCGTGTGGACCTCCTGCCGGTTGGGTGAAAACGCATATCGTCCAGCCTGGCGATAACCTCTTCCGCATCGCTCTCTCCTACGGGATCACGTACCCGCAGCTGCAGCGCGGCAACTGTATGGGAAGCTCCACCACCATCTATCCGGGGCAGAGGCTATGGGTGCCGAATGTTCCTACGCGCACCCCGGTGCCCGGCGTGACCGTCATCCCGGACTTCCCCACGGATACTCCCCTTCCAACAACCGCGGTCCCGCCCACTGAGACGGCGACCGAGCCGCCAACCGCCACGCCATCCGAGACCCTCCTCCCCACTTCCACGCAGACCGCTTCGCAGACGCCGATCACTCCCGCGCCGTAGCGTATGAAAAGATTTGTCCACCTCGTGCTTCTCGCGGGAGTCCTGCTGACCGGGTGTGGAACGTTCGCGTCTGCGGCGACGAGTGAGCAACAGGCACTGCCCTTTGTTCTAGTGACCGCGGCGCCAAATGCTTCGCCCACTCCAACGCCCTTTCAACCGATCCCGCTGACCCCGAGCGCTACGCCTGAGCCGCTGCCGACCGGTGACACCCCGACGCCAACGGTGACCGTCCCGCCGCCCACCGAGACTCCCTTCCCCACCATCGACCCGAACATCCTCGTCAACACGCTCGTGCCGTTTTCGACCATCGAAGCCTCGGGCGGCAGCCAGGTGCTGAACAACGGGCAGGAGACGGTCAACTTCCTGTTGATCGGCTCCGATAGAAGACCCGGCGGCTCCTTCCGCACGGACACGATGGTGATCGCCATCCTGCGCCCGAACGAGGGACAGGTCTCCCTGATCTCGATCCCGCGCGACCTGTGGGTCTCCATCCCCGGCGCGGAGAACCAGCGCATCAACACGGCCTACCAGCGCGGCATCTCAAGTGATTACCCCGGCGGCGGACCGGGTTTGCTGAAGGATACGATTCTCTATAACCTCGGCATCCGCATCGACCACACGGCGCTGGTGGAGTTCGATGGCTTCCGCCAGATCGTAGATACGCTCGGCGGAGTGAGCGTGCCGGTCTCCTGCGCCTACACGGACTGGCGTTTGATCGACCCCAGCTATAACCCAGAGAACGAGAACAACTGGCATCTCTACACCACTGGTCCCGGGCTCGTCCACATGGACGGCGACCTGGCGCTCTGGTACGCGCGCTCGCGCCAGCGCTCCAGCGACTTCGACCGCGGGCGCCGCCAGCAGGAGGTGCTGCGCGCCCTGTTCACGCAAGCCCTGCAGGCAGACACGCTCTCGCGCATCCCGGAGTTGTATAACAACCTCAGAAGCAGCGTAGAGACAGACCTGGGACTTGGGGATATCCTCTCGCTGGCGGTCTATGCACCGAAAATGACGAATGCAGACATCCGTGGTTACTACATCCGCCCGCCGTATGTGAGCTCATGGATCACAGAGGGCGGCGCGTATGTATTGCTGCCCAACGAAGACCTGCTCCAGCAAATGCTCACCGAGGCGCTCTCACCTGCCACCCAGATCGTGGAGAAGCAATCCATCGTCATCGATGTAATGAACGGCACGTCCATCGAGGGCTACGAGACGCTGGCAGCCAACCGTCTTAACTACGCAGGCTATGAAACAAACATCATCCCATCCGACCGGACGGACTATGCCTACTCCATCCTGATTGACAAACGTGAAGTGCAGGACAGCGCCCAGACCACTCCCATCCTGGACGTGATGGGCATACTGCCGGGCAGCGTCATCTCCTCACCTGACCCAAACAGCAAGGCGCATTACCTGTTGATCATCGGCTACGATTACCAGCCCTGCTTCCGCCCGGAGACTTTGGGGGAGTGAAAAAACTCGGCGAGGGTGCCATGCAAAGACCATGGCCGAGGCAGATCTCATTCAGTACAATAGCAAAAACCTTACATCCTTACGGATAGTCGAATAGGGCGTTGACATCTCCCCTTTTTTTCGCTAAACTATACGAAAGAAAAGAACAGGAGCTGTCATGCCTGACAACCAACTGACATTACACTTAACACCCAATTCTTCGCTGTCTTCCGCAATCAATTCCTGGGAGTCCTTCCTCACGGACAAGGGTCGTTCCCCCAATACGATCAAAGCCTTCCTTTCGGATGTGCGTCTGCTTACCAGTTTCCTGCCGCAGGATGTCACCCTCAGCCGGATCACCACGAAGGATCTCAACCGCTACTTCGAATGGATGGAACACGAGCGAGAGGTGCCGTGCAGCCCCAAGACGCTGGCGCGGCGCATCACTGCCACCAAGTCCCTCTTCCGCTGGCTGCACCAGTACGGCGTGCTGACGATGGACCCGGCGGAGAAGGTTGCCCAGCGCTCGGCGATCAGCCCCCTCCCCACTGTGCTGACTCCCGAGGAATATGATGCCGTCCTGCTCGCGGCAGACCGTCACCGCCGCGGACCCAAGCCCGACGCGCGCTCCTACACGCTGGTCTACCTTCTGTTAACAACCGGCATCAAAAAGAGTGAGACGCTGGGGCTCAAGCTCGAGCACGTCGACTTGGAAACGCCCAGCGGACCGCAGATCTTCATCCGTTACGCCAGTCCGGCGAACCGCTACAAGGAGCGCAAGCTGACTCTGCCCGATGACTGGGTGCCTGCTTATCAGGAGTACCTTGCCCAATACAAGCGAAGCACGCCGCAAAGCGGCAGTGGGGATCACCCCACCGAGCAGGTCTTTCCCTGGTCCCCGCGGCGACTGGAATATCTGCTCGAGGACATTGGCAACGAAGCCGGTCTGACGAAGCACCTCTCCTTCGACATGTGCCGCTGGACCTGCGCGCTGAAAGACTACCGCGCCGGCGAGGAGCCCGATAAGATCCGCCAGAAGCTTGGGGTTTCCAAGATCCAGTGGCGGGAACTACATAATAAGTTGAAGCAGTTGAGTGGGAGTAAGGAATAAACACTCTGGTTGAGTAGCGCCTTCGGCGCTACTCAACCAGAGTGTTTTGTTATCCCTTCGTCATC
>JAICQC010000557.1 GCA_025938055.1 Anaerolineales bacterium
GTGAATACGTTCCAGCAGGGTGGGGGTGTCATCTGTGGAGGCATTGTCCACGAGGATGACTTCGAAAGGCACCTCGCCTGCCCCTTCCGCCAGAGATTGCAAACACTGCAGTGACATCTCGGCGCGGTTGTGGAACAGCAAGATGATTGAGACCACCGGCTCCTCCCACACCGGCACCTCCAGCTTGCCATTGGATAAAAGGAATCTATGCAGCCTGAACCTGGCGCTATTTTCAGCCCACTGCGCTCTTATTCCTGTCGTTCGTGCCTTTATCCGCGCGACTGGGCTATGCGTGCTCACACGGGTTCTGAAATCTCTATATGTCGCGTTGCCCGAAAGTTTTACTCGTACCCACCCAGCTATCGTTTCCAGCAGCGATTTCACGCCATAGTTTTTCAAGATATATCTTGTTTTGACAATCCGCGATTGGGTAAATATGCCGGAGCCCGCAGAAAAGACTTTCTTCAACCTTAAGAACAATCGTTCCCTTCGGCTGCCAATTGGGATCAGGGCTGCACGAATCGGGTGAACGCGTCGAAAAAGTACCTCCGGTGAAAGTTCCTCTGCAGTCTCATCCGAATCGGCTAAACGTCCTTCTGGCAAGCCGATCTTCAGGAAGTGGACAAGTGGATTAAGCCCGGATACCTTTACATCGTCGTACGAGTCCATATACCAGCCGCTGGAGAAATGCGGACCCGGGTTGCGCCGTTCCTGCCCGCCGTGGCGAAGAAAGTGAAGCAAGGGATCCACCTTCGCACGGACGATGTCCGGATTATGATCGAGATACCACTTCTCATCGAACAGACCTGAGGATCGGATCAGGTCCAAATCTTTTTTAATACGCCAGTATGCTTTAAGCCTTATATAAGGCGCAAAAAGACCAAGCTCCGCTACAAGGGGCGCGAGATCCTGTACGCGGGAGGTCAGTGCATCGATTTGATCGTTCTTGTCATTCTGTTCTTCGACGATTTGATGAGATAGTGACCTCATCAAACTGATGAATGGGGATCCATCGGTATTTTTTACCTCCGGCTTGGTGGGTACTTTTTGGAAAGCCTCCGACCAGAGCGACGCATTTCGGGATAACAACCACTTTGATTTTATTGTTTCTTGAGCATTGGCAGCAATTGTTGATCGCAGATCGGGGTTTTCTATTAATCGAGTCAAACAGTCTATCCAGTCCTCCAGGGAGGATGCCAGTAGACCGTCCTGGTCATGGGTGACTATATCCAGATAGGGTCCAACCCGGCTGAAGACGCCTGGCACTCCCAGAGCGCCATACTCAAAATACTTGATGGGGCTTTTACAGGAGTTAAACAGACTGTTATACAGGGGTGCAATGAAGATATCAGCCGTCTGGTTTTGAAAATAGGCAGCAAAATCGGGATAACTTCTGGTATCGGGATGATACCAACGCACTTGCGATAATGAAGCCAGTTCTGCAGGAGGGCGAATTCCCCAGAAGTTGAATTGCAATTTTCCCGGATACTGTTGGCTCAGGTGCAGTAGTGCCGGCAGGATCATGTTCAAATCAGGTTGATGGGATGCCCCTCCCATATAACCAATTACCGTGAGACCGTCCTGCGTGGAATGGACAGAAGGCTCTTTGAAGCGCCATAAATCATCGTTCAGGTAATTCGGCAGGACAGACACATTCTTATTAAAAGGCAGTAAATAGTCACGCAATCTTGGCGTAGATACGGTTACAAGGTCGACCTCCATTAACGCTCGAAGAATCGGCAGGAGTGCCTTGGCATAATAATGATTTTTTCTTTCGGGATGGTCCTCGGGTAATTCCAGAAGAAGGTCGTCCAGGTCCAGGATGACTGCCTTTCCCTTTTGGCGCGCCAGAGATACGATCTTTTCATATTCAGTCAGATGGGATGGAAAGTCCCGCTGTAGAACAACCACGTCCCCCTCAAGAACACGATCGATGTGGATCTGATCATCCTCCATTCCCTCAATGACCTCGAGTCCCAGCTTCCTGGCTGGCCCCAGAAGCCTGAGATATGCCAGGGCATCATTATCCTTACTGTGAGAATACAGGATAACTGTTTTAATTTTCTTGATGGACTGCCCGGCAGTCCTTAATACATTGGTCTTCACAATGATTCCTTTATAGGGAGACAAAGTAGTTTCGAAACTATGGGCAGGAACATAAGTGCAAGTTCAGGCAGAGATTATGTTTTCTTCTGCACGGCTCTCCGCATGGGTTGAACCCACGATGCCTCTCAGCGTCTTGCTGAAGTATTCCGGGCTGTATTCGAGGCGGATGCGTTCGAGGGCGTTCTGGCGCAGGGAGAGGAAGAGGTCCTTATTTTCATAAAGGTTCACGATCTTTTTGGCAAAATCCTGGGGGTTGTGCCCGACAAGCAGGTCATGGTTTTCGCGCCAGCCGAGCTGGCGGGCGGTGAGAGGCGTGACGACCGCTGGCAAGCCGTGGGCAGAGGCTTCGAGCAGCTTGAGAGGGATGCCGGCGGAGAAGCGGGTGGGGACGACGAACAGACGGCTGCGGTTGTAGTAGGGGGTGAGATCCTCGACCTTGCCGATGACATGGA
>JAICQC010000428.1 GCA_025938055.1 Anaerolineales bacterium
ATCTGGAGATTGCGGTCCTCACCCGCGGCTTGCCACAGCGCCACGATCTGGTTGGTGTGGGCAAAGTACATGGCCGCCTCGCCGGTCACCAACGCATTGTTCTCCAGGCTCGGCGGATTGGCCACCTGTTCATCGCGGCTTGGCATTGCTTCGGCATCTTGCAGGCGCACCACCATGTTGAAGTAATCCTCCAGGGGCTGGGTGTCGGTGAAGCCGAGGGACGTTCCATCATCCGAGTAAAGCCCACTCCCCAGCGAGAGATAGAGGGCATTGATGAGTTGCGGATTCTCCAGACCGCCGCCATTTCCATAGATTCCCAGGCTGTCGTGGATCGCCATATTGATCTCTTCAAAATCACTCCAGGTCCAATCCGGTTCGGGAAGAGCAACACCAGCCTCGTTGAACTTGTCCACATCGATCACAAAAGACTGCGAGTTGGTACCCAAGTTAAGAGCATAGAGTTCCCCATCTACCCTTCCGCCGTCAACCGCATCCTCGGAGGCGTTTGACAGATCAATCGTGCCATCTTCAACATGGGGATCCAGCGGGATGAGCAGGCCGTCTGTTACGTACTGCTGGAAGTATGCATAGTCTTGTTGCATGACGCAGGCTAAGTTGCCGCCGGCGGCTTTCGTGGACATCAGAGTCCAGTAGTCGCCGAAACTCGCAAAATCGTATGTGATCGTGATATTCGGATTTTCTGCCATGAACATTTCTATGACTTGGATGGTGATGTCATGGCGGCTTTGGGACCCCCACCAGCTAATATGCATCTCAACTGGCTCGGCGGCAGGCTCTTCGGTGGGTTCTTCAGTTGGCGCCTCTGTGGGAGCCTCGGCTGGCGCTTCCGTGGGCTCCGGGGTCTCGGGAGCGGCTGGTGCAGACGTGGGAGTCGTCTGGGGCGCACAGGCGCTCAAGACCAAGGACAACACCATGAGTAGCACGGTTGCCCACTGTAAGACGTTTTTATTGTGGAAATGAAACATGGTACTCCTCTCTTTCCTTGAAACAGGTTAGAATTGAACGACGAACATATGCTTCCCTTCCTTATACATATTAAGGAAAATGTACCCCGGTGAACGCCAATCTTGCGCCAGGTTTATGACATCCTGAAGAAGTCCGGCCGGTCTTTTCTGGCGTCAGCCGGATTGATTTGTGCCCCAAAGGCAAACGCCCGCCGTAGCGTTGAGAAAACCAAATGGCAACTAAAGCAGAATTTCGTAAACTAGTTAAAGACGCTCTCGAGCATCTTTACGATACGGCGTACCTAGCCACCCATCCATTGCTGCGACAATTCACAGGAATCGCTAGCGCAAACCGATTCACACGGGTCCAAAAACTGCGCAGTACCCTGAAAGAAACGATAGAATCCATCCGCCCTCAACCTACCCTGCCCGCCCAAGCACCTGAATATCGTAGTTACCTGGCTTTGTACTATCGTTATGTGCAGGGGATGACCATGGGTCAGGTCGAGCATGAATTAGGCATCAGCCTGCGCCAACTGCAGCGCGAACTCTATAAAGGTCTCGATGCAGTTGCAGCTTTGTTGTGGGAAACGCGTGTTTCGGCGTCGGAGCAGGACATCGAGCAAACCTTGCCTGAATCTGTCGAAACGCAAGTGCTCTACAATGAAATGGCTCAATGGAAGCTGGTCCGCGAAGCGTCTGACGTCCACACACTATTTGAGGAAGTGGTCAGCATGCTGAAGCCCTTATTCAATGAGCAAATGCCGGATCTGCACGTGGAGTTTCCAGAGTCTTTACCCCCTGTTTTTGTCGATACCACCCTGATCCGCCAGGCACTCTTCCATCTGCTGCGTAACCTGCTGCAAGACAACAATGGGGACGAAATTTCTTTGCAGGCCCAAATTCGAGACAGTCAGATAGAAATCCATATCCTGTGCGGGGGGCCCGTCATTGATCCTTCCTCCTTAGATCAACAAATTGCCCAACTCTTCATCCAGCGGCAGGGCGGGACGCTGACAACAGAAATTATAGAAGCCCGTCAAACGAGAATGGTGATCAACCTGCCTCAAGCCAGTCCTCCCAAAGTGCTGGTGGTCGATGACAATCAAGCCATTCACCAACTCTTCGAAAGATATCTCACGCCCCACTTTTATGAAATCCTCCATGCGTACGATGGTCTCACGGCGCTGCAGATGGCGGAGGAAGTTCGGCCCGATATCATTATTCTGGATGTGATGATGCCGGCCGTGGATGGTTGGCAAGTCTTGCGCAATCTGGTTGAAAATCCAGTGACCATGCACACACCGATCATCATCTGTTCGGTGCTCAAAGAATCCGAGCTCGCCTTTTCACTGGGAGCACGAGCGTATATCAAGAAACCGGTGGACCGAATGGAACTCCTGGCGACGCTGGCTCAGTTTCAGGAGATAGTGGCCCTGGGCGCGGCAGACCAACCATCAGACTCTTCAGACAGCTGAATATCTCCGTGATTGAAGCACTCTTTGGACGCATGACCTGCAAAAAAAGCTCTGCCTGAGGACCGGTCTCAGCTGGTAATTGTCCACTCACCACAATTACTGACAGGTGGGAGAGAGAACCATCTTGCTTGATGGCGTGCAAAACATCCAGCCCGCTGATATCCGGCATGACCAAATCCAACAGGATCAAATCCACTGCATGTTGTTTCAACATCGCTAACACTTCGATCCCTCCTGGCGCTTTGAGGATTCGATAGTCTTTCCCAGACGATTGCAGCATCCGGCGCAAAAGCTCAACCAATTGTGGGTCATCGTCAGCGATGAGCACCGTCCGAATCTCACCTTCCAGACAGGCAATGGCGTCCAGTAATTGTTTGCGTGAGATGGGCTTGATCAGATAATCCTGAATACCCAGCGACCGAGCTCTATTCAAACCGCCGGACATCGACACTAGAACGACAGGCAAATCGGGTGCGAGGTGCGCCGCCCAGGTTGGTTGATCAGCCAGGTACTGAGTATTTGAAGAGTCGATGAGGAAGGCGACGGGTTGATGGTCAGCAATCAATTTGGCAAGCTCGCCTTGCTCTTTGACTTCGATCACATCGTAATTACTCATCTGACGGCGGATGGTTCGCAAGAGTACCTGGTCCGGTTCAAGAACAAGCAGCGAGTCGCGATTGGCGGAGTCGTAAGCGTACGCTGGCGAAGGAATGGTAGAGTGTCTTTGCTTTTGCTCCTCCCCCGGCAGAAGTCGTTGACCACCCGGCAAAAAGGGCAAAACAAAGTAAAACGTCGTCCCTTTCCCAACATGACTTTCCAACCATAATTTACCTCCATGCAATTCCACCAACCATTTGCTCAACGGGACTCCCAACCCGGTACCTTCATGAATTCGATTGATAGCCCCATCTACTTGCCCAAATTTCTCGAATACTCTGCCAAGATCTTGTTCCGCGATACCAATTCCCGTATCAGCCACGGCAACCTCTACCCCTCGATCCACCACGCGGGCGGTTACGGTGACACCGCCCTCGCGTGTAAAGCGAATTGCATTGGCCAAAAGATTCAACAAGACCTGGCGAATGCGCGTCGCATCGATCAGAAGCAGGGGAAGATCAGGAGCTATATTTGTCCTCAAATACAGCTTCTTGGCTTGATAGAGGTTTCGAAAGACTGCAATGGCATCTTCAATTACCTCTTCGAGACGCGCTTCATCTATGGCAAGACCCAATTGTTGTGCTTCCAGAGCAGAGAGGTCCAGAATATCGTCAATGAGAGCCGACAAATGGCGGCTGCTACGATAAATCTGCTCGACATCGCCCCGTAAAGTGGGGGACCAAGTCACCTTGCGATACGTTTCCGGTGCATTTGCCATGGTTTCGCTAAAGCCTATAATTAGATTGAGTGGCGTGCGTAATTCGTGGCTGATATTGGCGGCAAACTCGGCCTTCAGCCGTCGCGCTGTTTCAGCCGCGCTGCGCGCTTCGATTAGTGCCTGATTCAGTTTGGTGATCCGGTAGTAAGCCTCTTCCAACATTTTTAGCGTGCCTTCACGCTGCATGCGTTCGTTACGAAGCTCGTCCAAAAGTTCATTCGCTCTCATATAACTACTTTGCA
>JAICQC010000297.1 GCA_025938055.1 Anaerolineales bacterium
GTGAGCCTGTGCGCGCAGTTGCTGCAAGGTTCAGCTGTGAAAGTCTGCACTGTCATTGGTTTTCCACTCGGAGCAACGTCCTCGGAAGCCAAGGCATTCGAGACCGAGACGGCGATCAGGCAGGGCGCGACGGAGATCGATATGGTCATTAACATCGGCGCGTTGAAGGCGCGCGATCTTGAGACGGTCGCCAGGGATATTCGCGGAGTGGTCAACGCGGCGCATGCGCACGGAATCATTGTCAAGGTGATTATCGAAACTTCGCTTTTGACCGATGAGGAGAAAACGATCGCTTCGCTGATCTCCAAGGAGGCAGGCGCGGACTTTGTCAAGACATCCACCGGGTTTGCAGGCGGAGGCGCGACCATTCATGATGTGGAGCTGATGCGCAAAACGGTCGGTCCGCAGATGGGCGTCAAGGCCTCGGGTGGCGTTCGCACGTTTGAGGATGCCGAGAGCATGATCAAAGCCGGCGCCACCCGTATTGGGGCGAGTGCTGGGGTGAAGATCATCCAGGGTCCAGGTGGAGCCGCCTCGGCTGGGAAAGCTCGCGTTGAGCCTGGTCGAAACGACGGGGGTTCCACGTCTAAAGGTTATTAATGAATAAGCTTTGCGAAGGTTTTATCGAGGACAGTAAAGTGAACTCGTTCAACCTTCGCAAGGCGAATGTATCCAGGAGCGAGATACTATGCTGATAGCAAAAGTGATCGGTACGACCGTATCCACCATCAAAGATGAAAAACTGGAGGGACGTAAATTACTGATCCTGCGTCAGACCGATGAGACTGGCGAACCTTCGGGCAAGCCCTATGTAGCCGTGGATACCGTGGATGCCGGCGTTGGCGACCTGGTGCTGACCGCGGCAGGTTCATCGGCACGCCAGACGGACATCACCAAGGATACACCCGTGGACGCGGTGATTATGTCCATTATTGATTCTCTGGAAGTGGATGGCAAGGTTGTTTTTAGAAAGTCATGATTAGCGAAGAAAGGAATTGAACATGGCTGTAGATCCTACAATGATCGCTCTGGGAATGGTGGAGACCAAAGGTTTGGTCGGCGCGATCGAAGCCGCCGACGCGATGGTCAAGGCGGCGAACGTAGTGTTGATCGGCTCAGAATACGTGGGCGGTGGCTTCGTTACCGTGATGGTGCGCGGGGATGTGGGCGCCGTCAAAGCCGCAACGGATGCCGGCGCGGCGGCTGCCCGGCGCGTGGGAGAACTCGCTTCGGTGCATGTGATTCCGCGCCCGCATACAGACGTCGAGATGATTCTGCCTCAATCGAGCAAAGGTAATTTTGGCGGCCGCTCCGAAGGCGACACAACCTCCTCCTCGCGAAAGTCAAAATCAACTTAACTGATCTCAGATGCCTAAAGAGTTTTACACAGAGAAGGATATTGAGGACCTGGTCCAGCGCGGGATTCACTCGCTGCAGGTCAATGAGAACGTCGTCCTGACCGAACTGGCGTACGAAAAGGCGAACCGACTTGGCTTGCAGCTCGTCTCAGACCGCGCACAGAATTCGCCTGCCGCGCCGGTTCGTCCGTATCTATCGGAATCTCCTGCGCGACAGACCACTCCCGCGAAGCCAACAGCGGCTCCCATTACTCCTGCCAAGCCTGCCCCTGCCGTGCCTCCAGCTCAAAGCGAGAGGCAGAACGACATCGAGAACCGCATCCGCTCGGCAGTGATCGCAAAGCTTGGAGACCAGGTGGATGCGAAACTGCTCGATAACATCATCCATCGCGTGGTCAAAGGCGTGGGGTTGAAGTAATGCTGTTCGGGAGAGTGAGAGGAACCGCGATCTGCACGATCAAATATCCCGGCACAGAGGGAGTGAAGCTGCTCGTCGTCCAGCCGTTGAACAAGAAGCTGGAGGCGGTCGGCGTTCTGCAGGTCGCCGCGGATGTGGTGCACGCGGGAGCCGGTGACCTGTGTGTGATGGTGCGTTCGCGCGAAGCCGCGCTCGCCATGCGCGATGAAAAGTTCGTGCCGGTCGATCTCGCGCTCGTCGGCATCGTGGATGAACTGGAAGTGAAGCCCGATGGCACGTTCGATTACACGTTACGGGCAGGGCATAACCAGTTTACGTAATTTCGTAAACACAAAAGGCACTACACTTGCACCGCGCTGTACACGATGCAGTGCAGGTGAGGAACACGAAGGGTTAAGAATGGTTTTAGGTAGAGTCGTTGGGACGATTGTCACTACCATCAGCCACCCGCATTACAAGAACCGCAGGCTGCTGGTGATCCAGCCGTTGGTGATGGATGGGGATACGCCCGAGCCCAACGAGGACTTTATCGCGCTGGATAATACCCAGGCAGGGATCGGGGATACCGTGCTGGTAAACCGTGAAGGCAATGGCGCGCGCCAGGCGTTGAAAATCCCTGATGGGGCTGTGATTTCGGTGATCGTGGGGATAGTCGATTCGGTATATTTGGCAGGTTGATACCTGACAGTGAGCTCCGAAGTCATGCGACTTCGGATTTTAATTTAAACACAAGGAGTGAAGCATGAAAGAATTCCGAAACCCTCAGGATGTTCATGAGCCCGTTGGTTCGTACTCGCATCAGATTGAGATCAAAGGGAATGAACGTTTATTAGTGATTTCAGGTCAGGTCGGTATGCGGCAGGACGGCACTGTACCTGATGATCCACTCGAGCAGATCGATCTTGCCTTCGAGAATATCCTCCGCAACCTGCGCGCCGCGGGCATGGATGTTAAGGATCTGATCAAGATCACTTATTATCTGGTGGGCGAGATCGATACCGCAAAACGCCGCGAAGTAATATTATCTAAACTGCAGGGACACCAGCCGTGCAGCACGCTGTTGTATGTTGCGGCACTGGCGAGTCCAATATATCGAGTTGAGATCGATGCCTGGGCGTCTCGCGCAGAGTAGAGAAAATGGCTATAGTAAAATAAACCTTCGTAGGTCAGGCTTGCTGCAATAGCCCCCTGTGGGTAGCCTGACATGTATTAGTACGATAAGGAGATTTTATGGGTATCGTTTTGCGGCAACCAGTTGCCATTCCGCCCGGCTTTGGGCGGATACTGAAATTCCTGGGCGTCACACACAAGTTGACGAGCGAGCAAACTGGGGGAGCGTTTTATCTCTGTGAAGCGGTGTTCGGACCGGAAAGCGGAAGTCCATTACATATCCATCATTATGAAGACGAAGTGATCCATGTGCTGGAAGGTGAAATCGAGATTCGCCTCGATAAGGACAAGTTGCACGCGGCAGCAGGTGGGGTTGTCCATTTGCCGAAAAAGGTTCCGCACGCACTGCAGAACCCGTTGCAAACGCAATTGCGGATCATGGTCTATGCGATCCCGGGCGGGTTGGAAAATTATTTCGATGAGGTGGATACTGCCCTGGAAAATGGCTCGTTCGATAACGAAATTCATGCCCTGATCTCCAGGAAATATGGCTTGGAATGGCTGGAATAATTCCTTTTTATGAAATACCAGTAAGGAGGCACAGTGAAAACCGGTATCGTGGGAAGCGGCTTTGTCGGCGCGACCGCCGCGTATGCACTGGTCATGCGAGGTGTCGGGCGCAGACTGGTGATGGTCGATCAGAAGAAGGCACGAGCTGAGGCAGAGGCGGATGATATTCTCCATGCGGTGCCATTTGCACATCCGCTGGAGGTGACGGCAGGGGATTATGAGGACCTGGCGGGATGCAAAGTAGTGATCGTTTCTGCAGGGGTTGGGCAGAAGCCCGGGGAAACGCGCCTTCAGTTATTGGGGCGCAACGCGCAGGTGTTCCAGCAGGTGATTCCAAATATCCTTCAATATGCTCCTGATGCGATCCTGCTGATCGCGACCAACCCGGTCGACGTGATGACGCACCTGGCGGCGCGTTTTGCCAGCGAGTTTGGAGTTCCCTCCAGCCGCGTGATCGGCTCCGGTACCACGCTCGATACCGCGCGCTTGCGCAGCCTGATCGGTCGGCACTTGAACGTGGATTCCCAGCATATCCATGCCTACGTTCTGGGCGAACACGGCGACTCTGAGGTGATCCCCTGGTCGCTTGTGACCGTGGGTGGAATTCCGCTTGAGAAATTCTGTGGCGAACGGGATATATCGATCTGCCCGGATGATTATGCAGGTATCGACGAAAAGGTCCGGCGAGCTGCCTATCACATCATCGAAGGCAAGGGCGCCACCTATTACGGCATTGGCAGCGCCATTGCGCGCATCGTGGAGGTCATTCTTCAGGGCGAGCGTTCACTGCTGACCGTCTGCACACCAACAGAGAATGTGGCGGGTGTGAAGGATGTAACTGTTTCACTGCCCAATCTGGTCGGCGGAGAGGGAATTATCAAGACGTTTTACCCGAGCCTGAATGAAGCAGAAACGACAGCACTACGCGCCAGCGCACAGGTTGTGCGCTCGGTGATCGATGAATTGAATCCATAGTCCATTGGGTATGCCGTAACAAAAAACATCCGAGTGATATCACTCGGATGTTTTTTGTTATCAGCTTTCTATGCCATCAGTGTCAGGAATTCTTCGCGGCTCAGTGTTTCCTGCTGCAGCAGAGATTGAGTTACCTTTTCCATGGCATCGCGCTTTTCGCTGACGATGCGCTTGGCTTCGAGGTAGCATTCATCGAGGATATGTTTGATCGCCTGATCGATGGCTTCGAACGTCTTCTGACCCGTACGAGGTGCTGCCATGCCTTCAAAACCTTCCGGTTTATTAAACACGCGCAAGCCTGTGTCACTCATACCGAGTCGCATGACCATTTCTTCCGCCAGTTGGGTGGCGATCTTCAAGTCGTGACCCGCACCGCTCGTAATGTCATCGCAGAACATCTCCTCGGCAACACGTCCACCCATGAGACCTGTGATGCGCGCCAGGATCTGGTTGCGGGACATCAGCAGGCTGTCCTGTTCGGGCAGCGACATGGTGAAACCGCCCATCTGTCCGCGCGGGATGATCGTGATCTTGTAGACCGGGTCAGAGTGCGGCGTCTGGTGCATGACCACCGCGTGCCCAGCCTCGTGATAGGCAATTGTACGGCGCTCCTGGTCTTTCATTACACGGCTCTTCTGCTGCACGCCGCCGGTGAGCGCTTTCTCTACGGCTTCCTGGAAATCTTCCACAGTGATCGCTTCGTGCCCGCCGCGCACTGCCATGATGGCAGCTTCATTGACGATGTTCGCCAGGTCTGCGCCTACCAGCCCCGGCGTAGATTTGGCGACATCCATCAGGTTCACATCCGGTGCCAGGCGGCGGTTCTTGACGTGTACTTCGAGGATGGAAAGGCGGCCTTTGATGTCGGGGCGTGGGACGTTCACGTGACGGTCAAAGCGACCGGGACGGGTGAGCGCCGGGTCGAGAACGTCCACACGGTTGGTAGCGCCCAGCACCACGACGCCTTCGGCAGCTGCAAAGCCATCCATTTCAACAAGTAACTGGTTGAGGGTCTGGTCCTGCTCCATTTCACCACCGCCGCCACCAGCGTTACGTTTGCGTCCCGCGGCGTCGATCTCATCGATGAAAATAATGCAGGGAGCCTTCTGACGCGCCTTCTTGAACAACGAGCGGACGCGGCTGGCGCCCACACCCACGAACACTTCCACGAACTCAGAGCCGGAAGTCGTGAAGAAAGGCACACCGGCTTCTCCGGCGATCGCCTTTGCGAGGAGGGTCTTCCCAGTCCCCGGATCGCCCACCAGCAGGACGCCGCGTGGCATACGAGCACCCATGCGCGCATACATCTCTTTGTTCTTTAAAAATGTAAC
>JAICQC010000531.1 GCA_025938055.1 Anaerolineales bacterium
AAGGGGTTATCACAGAAGTGGACCCGATGGGCGAATTGATGGAGAAAGCTGGCATCATCAAGGTCACAAGGATAGGTGAGGCGGATGTGAAATTAATGAACGCGAATGAGGTGTATGAGTTCACGGCGCGTGAGATGAAGCGTGACCCTCATTTGTTGTATTACATTAAGAAGGACTAAAACTCGTTAGTTGAGGCGCAAAGTGTCTCAACCAACGATAACATATGAAACCCTACACCTCCCTCAAATCTATCCTCGCAGAATTCTTCCCTCTGCATCGCACCCTCGCTTCCGATGATCACGATAAAACATTGAAGATCGTTGGCTCATATATGCCCGATTCGTCCAACTTCACCATCGAGACCTATGCGCCCGGCACTCCCGTCTGGACATGGAAGGTGCCGGAGCGCTATGTGGTTCATGAGGCGTATCTGGAAACCGAAGATGGCGAGCGGATTGTGGATTTCAAGGACAACCCGCTTCATATCGTTTCATATTCGTTGCCTGTTGATAAACTCCTGACGTTCGAAGAGCTCCAGCCGCATCTGTATTTCAATGAAAAGCGCCCGCATGCTGTTCCGTGGATCTTCAAATATTACGAACGCGATTGGGGATTCTGTTTACCGAAGAACACTTTCGACAAACTTTCACGCGACAAAAAATATCGAGCCGTTATCAAGTCGGAATTCATTACTGACCCGCAGCAGGGATTTAAGGTCGCGACTGCGGTTATCCATCCCGAAGGCGGACCGAATCCCGAGGCAGGAGAATTCCTTGTTCAGGCGCACACCTGTCATCCGATGCAGGCTAACGACGATGGCGCGGGTGTGGTCAGCACGATCGAGCTGGCGCGGCGGCTTGCTGAGAATCCGCTTCCCGCGGGCTCGATGAGCGTCCGCTTCTGGTTTGGACCCGAGACCATCGGCACGATTGCCTGGCTTGCCCACAATGAGTCGCTCATCCTGAAACTGCGCGGTGGCATCTTCATGGAAATGACCGGCAACAAAAATAAGATCGCCTGGCACCACACCAGACAACAAAAACACCTCCTCGACCGAATTACGGGTTACCAATTACAAAGCGTTGACCACGACGAACGCGACTTCGCCTCCGCGCCTGCCAACGACGAACGCGTGATCAACGGACCGGGCGTCAACGTGCCGTGTATCTCGCTCAACCGTTTCCCGTACGACGAGTATCACACGACCGATGACAATCTCGACATCATCCACGAAGATATGCTCGTCGGCGCGGCAGAAGTTGCCGAGGAAATTATCCGTATCTACGCCAGCAATTACATCCCGAAGCGCACTTTCCGTGGTCCCGTATTTCTGAGCGGTCATGGTCTCTGGGTGGACTGGCGCGAGAACTGGGCGCTCAACCGCGCCATCGAAAAGATCATGATGCGCTTCGAAGGCGAGCATTCGATCTTCGACATCGCTGAACAGGTGGGGCTCGATTATTGGACGGTGCGTGATTATGTTGAAAAATTCCGTGCAAAGGGATTCGTGACTCCTCTGCCAATCCCCTCAGAGGCGCAGACTTCATGAAACCAAGAGTTATTGCCATCATTCAAGGACGCATGTCCTCCTCGCGCTTGCCCGGTAAGATCCTGGCAGATATCGCCGGTCAACCCATGTTGCAGCGCGTCTTCACGCGGACCTCGCGAGCTGCCACTGTGACCGAGACGATTTTCGCCACCACGATCGATCCCTCCGATGACCCTGTCGCGGAATACTGCGATTTCAGCGGGATCCCCTTCACGCGCGGCAGTCTCTATGATGTGCTTGATCGCTACTATCAAACTGCCAGACGAGCCAAAGCAGATGTTGTCGTACGTGTGACTGCTGATTGCCCGGTCATCGACGCGGCTCTCATCGATGATGCTGTCAATGCCATCTGGGGACGCTTTGCGGGGATGCCCGATCTGGTGGAGGAACTCGGTCGCCCTTTGCTCCCTGATGAGACGGTCTTTGCTGCGGACTTTGTCTGTAATCGACTGCCGCCTCCATATCATCGCACCTATCCCATCGGTCTGGATGTGGAGGTATGCATATTTTCTGCCCTGGAAAAATCATGGAAGGAATCTACGGAGACTTTCCACCGCGAACACGTCATGCCTTATTTCTACGAGGGAGTCGAGCTTTCAACGGTTAGCCGCCAACTATCTCTTGGTGTATCGCCGCTTGGATTTAAGATCGCTCTGTTGAATCACACCACCGACTTTGGCGATTACCGTTGGACGGTAGATACTCCTGAGGATTTGGAATTCACGCGTCAGGTCTACAGCCACTTCGATGGACGCGATGACTTTACCTGGAAGGAAGTGTTGGGATTAGTTCATAACCAACCTGAATTGATGCAAATTAATGCGAATGTCAAACATAAGACTATCAAAGACATAGACTCACGCGCAACTGGTAGCTAGCTCCAATTACTAATTACTCTTTACCAATGCCCCTGATCACTCTCTTCTCCGCTCCCAAACCCTTTACCAATCCGCACATCGCGATGATCCAACGCAACGCGATCAAATCATGGACTCTGCTGCCCGGAGTTGATGTTATCCTGCTCGGCGAAGAGACAGGGCTCGCAGAGACAGCACGTGAATTGGAAGTGAAGCATCTTCCAAATGTGGAGCGCAATGCTAACGGCACACCCTTGATCTCGTCTATGTTTCAACTCGCACGCCAGAATAGCGACAGTGATCTGCTGTGCATCATCAACGCGGACATGATCCTGATGCCCGATTTCCTCGAAGCCGCCCGTAGGTCACGCTTGTCGCAGATCCCGCGTTCCCGGGCGGAGCAGCGTGACAAATTTGTATTGCTAAGTCAACGCTGGGACCTGGA
>JAICQC010000472.1 GCA_025938055.1 Anaerolineales bacterium
AGGAGTGTATATATGTCTTTACCCACAAAGATCACCGTCATCGGCGCAGGCTCTGCAATATTCGGGGAGAACACGCTTTCTGCCATCCTGCGTTCAGAGAAGTTACGCGGGTCCACACTGGCACTCGTGGATCGAAACGCTGCCAGCCTGGATATCGTCCATCGTCTGGCAAACCGGCTCAACCGGGATTGGAACGCGCAGTTTGCAATCACCGCCCATACCGATCATTGTGAAGCGTTGGAGGGCAGCAAATTTGTTGTCAATGCCATTGAAGTGGGCGCGCGCGAAAATTTATGGCAGAAGGATTTCGAGATCCCGATCAAATACGGTGTGCGTCAGCCATACGCCGAAAATGGCGGACCCGGTGGATTCGCACATGCGGCACGCAATGTCGGTCCCATTTTGAAGATCGCCCGCGATATGGAATCCCTTTGCCCGGATGCATGGTTTATCAACTTCACCAACCCAATGGTCCGCATCTGTGATGTGGTCAATCGGTACAGCAGGATCAAAGCGGTCGGCTTATGCCATCAGATCTACATTGGCTATATCATGGTCGGTGTGGCACTGGCGAAGGACCTGGGGATTGAAGTACCTGAAGAACTCACGGGGATGCACGCCGCAATGGACCAGTTCTCTGCACAGTACCGCGTGCGTGAGCAGATCGTTCCATTGGTGGATGTTCGCGCCGCGGGACTGAATCACTTCACCTGGATTCTTTCCATCCATGACCGCAGTACGGGTGAGGATCTGTATCCGCTATTTCGCAAGCGCTTCTTCGAGCTGGACCCGTCCTTTGAGCCGCTCACGAGGGATGTCTTCTCCGCCTTTGGTTCGTTCCCCGTCCCGGGGGATACACATTTGTGTGAATATCTTCCGTGGGTAAGTGATGTACAAACCAAGCCCTGGGAGTTATACAACATCCATTTATACGATTGGGATCTGATGGCAGCCACGCGTGATTTTGGACTGGATCGCCTGAACGAAATGGCGGGTGGGCATCAAACGATCGAACACTTACTGCACACCGATTCGGAAGGCGCGCTGGAAATGATCGAGAATATTGCCGCTGCTGGGAACCATTATCACCTCGCCGCGAATCTCCCGAACACCGGTCAGATTTCCAACCTGCCGCTCGGCGCCACCGTCGAAACGCCTGTCGTGGTGGATGGCGCCGGGATTCATCCGGTTCACACGGGAGCATTGCCCGAACCTGTTGCGGAACTCTGCCGGAGAGAAACCACCGTTGCGCAGCTCTGCGTGGATGCGGCAGTCGAAGGTTCGCGTGAAAAAGCCCTGCAATGTCTTTTGCTCGATCCTGTCATTACGGATATCGATACAGCAAAAAAGATTTTGGATGATTATCTGACAAGCTACAAGGAATATCTGCCGCAGTTCTGGCAATAAGTATCATGCCATTGCGAGGACGCTTCGCGGTTCGCCCCGACGAAGCAATCTCCAATTTTAGCAATGCGACTAATTAGATAGGATGGAGATGCCAACAGGAGATTGATTCGTTCCGCGCGTGATGACATTTGAAGACACATGAAAATCATTACATTATCTCCTGACAATACCCATCTCATCCAGCAAGCCGCGCAACTGCTGGTGGATGCATTCCGCGAACACTGGCCCGATGCCTGGCCCACACTGGAAGATGGTCTGGAAGAAGTCCATGAAATGCTGGAAATCGAGCGCATTTGCCGCGCGGCAGTGGATGAGCAGGGAAATCTGCTGGGGATTATCGGAGGCATCCCCGGGTATGATGGGACTGTCTGGGAGCTTCATCCGCTGGCTGTACAGCCAGCCACACAGGGCCAGGGCATCGGCAGCGCTCTGGTCCACGACCTTGAGGAACAGGTCCGCGCCAAAGGCGGATTGACGATCACGCTCGGCAGCGACGATGAAGATAGCATGACTTCGCTGGCAGATGTTGATCTATACGAGAACCTCTGGGAAAAGATACGGGATATCCGCAACCTGAAGAATCATCCTTTTGAGTTCTATCAAAGGCTGGGATATACCATCACGGGCATCGTTCCGGATGCAAACGGAGTAGGCAAGCCTGATATTTTGATGGCAAAGAAAATAAGGTGATGGTATTGTTTTGCCCGGGGGACTCGCAACACTTGCATTAATGCGTTTCTGTCACCTTTGTGATCGAACGCGGGATTTCTGTATCATAGCCTTTGACTTCCGTGAGGTGACAGGCAAATAACTGAGCGGGAATAATGCTCACCAGCGGAGTCAGCCATTCGGGGATTTGAGGCGGCAGCTGGATTGGCGATTGCGCGAGCGCAAGTACATCTGGATCATCCGAAATGGCAACCAGTTCCGCGTTCCTTTGCCGGCGCAGGCGGGTGAGCATATCCTTCATGGACTCATAGACCTTGCCGCGCGGCGCGACCGCCAGCACAGGGAATCCCCCTTCGACCATCGCAATGGGCCCATGCTGGAAATCTGCAGAGGAATAGGGTTCAGCGATCAGATACGTGAGCTCTTTTAATTTCAATGCCCATTCAAAAGCTGTCGCATAATTGAAACCGCGTCCAAGCACCACGCATTGGCTCATATAACGATAACGCTGCGTTATCTGCGCGATGGACTGATCGAGTGCCAGTGCCTGCTCCGTCCATTTTGCAACGGAAGTCAGTTCGCGCCAGCGTTCCTCTGAATCGTTGAGGGCGGCAGAGATCATCGCGATCGACATCAATTCGGCTGTGTAGGTTTTTGTGGCTGCCACAGCCTTCTCCTCACCTGCCTGAATGTCCAGCACATATTCGGCTGCTCTGGCAAGCGGCGAATCAGGGAGATTGGTAATGGCAAGTGTGAGGCATTCCTGTTTGCGTCCTTCTTCCAGCACACTGACAATATCGGGTGACTGACCCGATTGCGATACACCCACCACCAGTGCGTTCTTCAAACGCGGCGGGCTTTGATAGTATGTGAACAACGAAGGAGTCGCCAGCGCCAGCGGAAGTCCGTTATGCGCGCCCCAAAGATAATTTGCATATCTTCCCGCGTTATCAGAGGTACCGCGCGCCGCAAGAAATACATATTGCACATTTCGTGCCGCAATTGCTTTCGCAATCTGGAGAGTGGTTTGTTTTTGTTTCTCAAGCAGGGAAGTCAGTCGTTCAGGTTGTTCAAAGATTTCAGAATGTAGTGTCATGTTGTCCTCTGCATGGATTCTACTTCGTTTCTTATTAACCCATCCGATGGCAGTGTATGAAGTTCATATGTATCATTCTTGATGTACAAACATTATGCTATGGTACTGGGCGACAAAATAAAATCATTCACAAAGAATTTCACATAACAACATAATGTTCAAAACGTTTACAATCATGGTTTCAAAGAATCCTATAGATCAATAACATCATTGAATCAATAAACAAAATTATTTATCAAATAAATACTAACAAAATTTTAAACTTATGTATCATCGAAAACCTTTACATAAATTGATTAATAGATAC
>JAICQC010000220.1 GCA_025938055.1 Anaerolineales bacterium
CGGATGGATCTCCCGGTTGGCGCAAAGCCCAGCCACGGGCCTGCATGAGTTCCCTGCGCGGAGAAGCGTACGGCAACCTGATCTCCTTCCGCGACCATCCCTTCGACCGTATGCTGTAAATCAGGGAAGGATGTGAGGAACTCTTTTACAAACCGTTCCACGCCTTCCGGCTGCGCGAAGATCTCCGCTGCCAGGGCAGGGTTGCCTCTGTTCCACACCTCGTCATAGATGCGGCGCATCAGGGCTTTGTTCTTGCCAATTCGATCAGACATGATTCACACTCCTTTGTGTCAAAACTGAAAGTCCGAATACGATTCGGACGGGTCAACACGCGTTGACGTACAGAGTGCCGCACAAGTACGCAACTTGAAGTAGAAGTTCTTGCTTACAAAATTAATTACAAAGCTTTCTTGTTAATGCGACAAGCGGCAAACAAAGCTTCCGACTGTACAGCGTGCGCTTACAGCCGGAACACGGATTATTCAATTGAGGTAGTTGGGGATATAGAAACTCTGCACGATTTGTGCAGAGCAACGAGATAGTACACCCGGAGAATCATGTTGTCAAGGGACGCGTGTCCGCCTGATTGTTCCATGGAGTCAAGTAAAATTGGCGAAATCTTTATGAGGAGAGAGAATGCGTTCCTTTTGTGCGTATCTATTTGTTTTCGTATTGACGTTAACTGCCTGCCAGGGCGGCGCTGGGGTCACCACGCCTTTGCCCGTTGAACAGTCAGGAGAAACAGCGACCCTTCCACCGCCGACCGAATCAATTTCCCCATCTGACACCCCGGCGCCGGTCGCGACTACCACGCCAACGGCTGCTCCCGTCGGGCTGATCCAGGTGGACACCCTCGAGCAGGAAGTCTATCCCTTTATAGAAAATGGGAAATGTTCGCTCGGAGAAGCCATCTTCGCGGCAAATGCCGGTGAGCCGCAGGATTCATGCGCGGCAGGTGTGCCTGGAGAATCCATTATCGAATTGATGACCGGGGAATATCGCTTCACTCAACTTGATCAAACTCCATCGCAGGAGGACTGGATTGCAAGCACGGTCCGGGTCGGTAACGCTTTGCCTGCGGTGATCTATGCGCTCACCATTCGCGGAAACGGGGCAACACTCATCCGTGATGAGGCAGCAGAACCCTTCCGGTTCTTTGAGGTTATGTTCGGCACGCTCGCACTGGAGGACATCACGCTTCAAAATGGCGATGTGCAGGATGACTGGGGAGGCGCGATCTATGCCTTCAATACGTCCATGGTGCTGGACCGGGTGCGTTTCGTGAACAACCGCGCCGATAACGGCGGAGGCTTTTATTTCACGTTCGGGGCTCTGACTGTGAAGGATAGCGAGTTCACCGAAAACACGGCTGGCTTTGGGGGTGGCGGCGCTTACCTTGATTCATCCCGGTCCAGCTTTGTGAACACGCAGTTCACAGGGAATACAGCTATAGCACAGGGAGGCGCCATTCGCGCCGAATCCACAACGCTGGTGATCGAAGACAGCCTGTTCCTCCAGAACGCGAGCACCGACAACCGCGGAGGCGCGCTCCATCTATCTCACGTCAACGTCTCGGTCCTGCGCGGGCAGTTCTATCAGAATCATGCCGATTATCACGGCGGCGCGATCTTCATCAATAACCCGGAAACGAATGGAACGGTGGATGAGGAGGGCAATCCGCTCGAAGACCTGGGACAAAGCTCCACCTTCATTGAACTGGCAACAATGATTCCCGGGTATGTCTCTACACTGGAGGCACATCCCAGCGGCGTATTTAAGGATTTCCACGAGGACATCCAGATCCATGATTCGTGTTTTGCCAACAACACCACAAACTTCCCTGGCGACCCGAATTGGACAGCCGCATTATCTGCCAACAGCACGAACGGAGAAAGCAACTACTGGGGAGACGCCAGCGGTCCGTCGGGGATGGGACCCGGCACCGGCGACAATATTGGCAAGCGGATTATGTTCGAACCGTTCCTTACGGTCAGACCTGAATATTGCGACCCCGATCTATCTGAACATCACTAGGGAACAGTCAGTGAGACAGTCACTTTAGGTGCAGGTGATTGTCTCACTACAGGACACTTTACAATGTTGTCTGGATGATAGGAACGCTCAGTACCTGTGTTATAAATGACCAGAATGTGAGGACATAGAAGTTTTTTAAGACATTCACTTTGTAAACCATGATGCAAAGAAAAGATTCGAATATGGTTCCATGCGAGGACAGGGCATTCCATGACTGCCACCGATATACTGATTGTTGAAGACGAAAGCCTGGTGGCGCAAGAGTTACGCGGACAACTGGAAGAAATGGGGTATAGAATTGTAGATGTTGCAAATTCAGGTGAGGAAGCCATTGCAAAACTCAAACAGCATCATGCCCACATTGTGTTAATGAATCTTCGCCTCAAAGGGAGGATCGATGGCATTCAAACGGGGAGTCTGATCCGCGATCACTACGACATTCCTATTATCTACATGATTGACTATAACAGCCAGGCGACAATCCGGCGTGCCGGTGCCACTGGACCATTTGGCTATATCTTCAGACCTTTTGACAGCAAGCAGATCTTTGCGACCATTGAGATTGCCGTGATTCGGCACGAGTTGGAGAGCAAACTGCAGCAGAGCAGGCAATGGCTGAATACCACGCTGACAAGTATTGGCGATGGTGTGATCGCCACCGACGAACAGGGTTTGGTGCGCTTCATTAATCCTGTTGCCATGCAGCATACTTGCTGGCGGCACACCGAGGCGATCGGAAAACCTCTCACACAGGTATTTTCATTGGTCGATGAAAACACGCGAGAACCCATCGACGTCCTGGAGCTCCAGGATAACCATTCAGGAGGGATTGCAAAGAATGGTTTCGTGGGACTTTTAATCCCTGCGAGTGGTGCGCTTGTGCCCATCGAAGCCAATCTGACTTCCATTGCGGACGGAAAAGGCAAAATCTATGGGATGGTGTTGATCTTTCGAGATGTAACCCAGCAGCGAGAATCCATGCAGGAGATCAAGCGGCAGGCAAACCGGGCAGAGGCTCTGATGCACGTCGCTTCGCAGTTGAATTCCCAGCTGGAATTAAAAACGGTTCTGAATACGATCTGTGAAATTACAAATCAAACCATACAGGCGAACGGTACGGCGGTTGTCCTGCAAGGCAGTCAGGAAGAGTTCTTTCGAGATCGGGCAATGATCAGCCCGGACCCGGAACTGAAAGCATACCAGGGCATCCAGTTTGAGATTCCGAAGCAGATTATTAACGCCATGTTGTCACGCCAGAATCCGGTTGTGATGATTCAAGATGTCGATGATCATCCAGAGCTGCCTTACTTTAAGCTGTTTAAGAAATTTGATATCAGAACGCTCGCCATTGCTGCGTTGTTTCGCGGGAACCACCTGATTGGAGCGCTGATCTCGGTCTTTACGCGGCAGCCGAAGTTCCTGCCTGAAGACGAGATAACTCTGCTGCGAGGTCTGGCAGATCAGGCGTCCAGTGCTATAGAAAATGCTGAATTATTCGAGCAGGTTCGAGCCGGGCGTGAACGTCAGCGCAAACTTGCAAAGAGCCTGGTGGATGTGCAGGAGGCAGAGCGGCGGCACATTGCCAAAGAGCTGCACGATCACCTGGGACAAATCCTGACCGGTCTGCAGTTCATGCTTGAGAACACAAAAAGCGAGGTCACCGGACCGCAAAGGGCGAACCTGGAAGAAATGCAAAAAACGGTCAGTGACGTGATCGGGCAGGTCCGGGAAATGTCTCTGAATCTTCGCCCCAGTATGCTGGACGATATGGGTCTCCTGCCAACCCTGTATTGGCATATTGACCGTTACACCAGCCAGACAGGCATACAGGTGAATTTTCAATGCAGTGAATTCCCTCAACGCTTCCCGGCAGAGATCGAAACAGCTGCCTATCGAATTATTCAGGAGGCGCTTACAAATGTCGCCCGTTATGCCCAGGTGAAGGAAGTCTTTGTCGGTCTTGTGGAACAGGACAAAACCCTCTGGGTGGAAGTCCTCGATAAGGGCCGCGGGTTCGACCCGGCGGCGGACCAGGACCGGCCTACCTCCGGGCTGGGTGGGATGCGCGAACGAGCCGGCCTGGTGGGAGGTTACTTAACCGTACGTACGTTCATCAACCAGGGTACGCAGATATTGGCGGCACTTCCGTTGACAGAAAAACCACTCGAGCGGAGAAAATATGACCGTAAACGTCCTGCTAGCTGATGACCATCCCATCATTAGACAGGGTTTGCTGCGCTTACTAGAAGCAGAACCAGATATGAAGGTGGTGGGGGAGGCAAGCGATGGACTGCAAGCTGTTCAGCTTGCCGAGAAATTGAAGCCAACCGTACTGGTGCTCGATATGATGATGCCCGGGCTTAATGGGCTCGAGGTTCTGAGGCAAGTCAGCAAACGTTCACCCGGCACCCTGAACATCGTGCTCTCGATGCAGAGTGCGGATGCCTACGTGGTGGAAGCGCTCAAGAGCGGCGCATCAGGCTATATTCTCAAGGATAGTGGTCCGGGCGAGGTGGTGTTGGCGGTCCGCCAGGTGCTTCAGGGACAGCGTTTCCTTAGCCCTACGCTTTCCGAAAAGTTGATAGATGCGTATATCCATACGGCAGAAAAAAGTACGGCTGACCTGTATGAAACTCTGACCGACCGTGAGCGCGAAGTCCTGCAGATGGCATCCGAAGGCCTGACCAACGCTGAAATGGCAAAGCGGCTGTCACTCAGTCCGCGTACTGTGGAGCTCCACCGCAGCAGGATGATGAATAAGCTTGGTCTCCACAATCAGACCGAACTGATCCGATATGCGCTCAAGCGTGGCATTCTGCCAATCGACAGCTAATTGCGATTGAGCAAGTTACAACGTTCCTGCCAGACCCCCGGAGCAAAAGACTCCAGGGGTCCTTTTTTCATGCCGAAAAAGTACGTACTGACCCGCACGGGAAATACGTACAACTACGTATTCCTCCTTTCCCCAAATACATGGAAAATAGATGCGGGCTAACCACAGGTATTAAGGAGTTATTTATGTCCAGAATGAAATCCTATCATTTATTGCATTTGCTTTTTGGTCTGTTGCTGATTGTCGGTTTGCTGGGACCTGCGTCGCCAGCCCTGACATCGCAGGCTGTGAAGATCCAGCCAATCCTTGCGGAGATGGCAGCTGCAGATCCGGACGAGGTTGTGAGTGTCATTGTACAGAAGACAGCGGCATCCACAGATGTGGAAGGGCAGGTGTTCGCACTGGGCGGCAAAATCACACAGGACCTTGGCATCATCAACGCCTTTGCGGCAGAAATGCAGCTGGGAGCAGTGTTGGAAATCGCACGCTCCACCGATGTGCGCTGGGTGAGCCTGGACGCTGCCATGGTATCCACGGCTTGCGGCAAATGCGTGGATACGAGCAAACTTGCGAATGCTTATATTCGCGCCATTCGTGCGGATCAAGTCTGGAATCAGTCTCCGTACCGGCAAGGACAGGGTATTGGTGTGGCTGTGATCGACAGCGGCATCAATCCCAATGGAGATCTGTACACGAACCAGGGTGTAAATCGTCAGGTGGCTGACATCCGCTTCAATAGCGACTATAACCAGAACACCTCTGATGGGTATGGTCACGGCACACATGTTTCCGCGATTGTAGGCAGCGACGGGAGCGACTCAGGTGGCAAGTACATCGGTGTGGCTCCGATGGTCAACATCATCAATGTAAAAGTCAGTAACGATGATGGCAGCGCCATGATCAAGGATGTTGTCGCGGGCTTGCAGTGGGTGCTCCAAAACAAGGACCAATACAATATCCGCGTTGTCAATGTGTCGCTCAACAGTTCAGTCGCCGAGTCCTACCATACCAGTCCGCTGGATGCTGCGGTTGAGATCCTTTGGTTCAACAAGATCGTAGTCGTTGCCTCCGCTGGAAACTATGGCAATGGCGCGCTTTATCCCCCAGCGAATGACCCCTTTGTCATTACGGTCGGTGCAACGAACGATAAAGGTACTGCCAGTCTCTCCGATGATGCAATAGCATCTTTCTCAGCCTATGGTCAAACGAGTGACGGCGTAAAAAAGCCGGACCTTGTGGCACCTGGAACCAATATCATTGCCCGTCTGGTGAACCAGAATATGGGGCTGGCGAACGAACATCCCACTCATAAGGTTGGCGATCAATACTTCCGCATGTCTGGGACCTCCATGGCAGCACCAATGGTCAGCGGAGCAATTGCGCTGTTGCTGCAAGATGAGCCGAACCTCACACCGGATCAGGTCAAGTACCGTTTGATGGCAACAGCTAACAAATCATGGCCCGGTTACAACGGAACCAAGAGTGGCGCCGGTTATCTGGATGTTTATGCAGCCATATACGGTACCACCACGAAGAGCTCCAATACTGGGCTCAAGGCCAGTCTGTTGCTCTCTACGGGCTCTACGCCCATCACCTGGGGTTCTGTGGGCTGGAACTCAGTTGGCTGGAATACTGTGGGCTGGAATACCGTCGGTTGGAATACGGTCGGTTGGAACACGGTTGGCTGGAATAGCGATTACTGGGGACCCTAATCGGGACTCAGAATGTTTTGCATCGTAGAAAATCTAATTCATTCAAAGGAAAGGTAGTTCATCATGAAAAAGCTCATCCAAATCTCTCTCGTTCTCATTCTCATCTGTGGACTGTTTCAGTTCGTTCCTGCGGAATCGGCGTCAAGCCCGATCGGTTCGAGCGCTGCCAGCAGCCTCAACGTCTCTGCTGACAGCTCCGCGGAAAATGCAGAGATGGCAAGCTGCCTGACGCTCCTCAAAATTGCGGTCTGCGTGATGCCGAATGTTGGGTGGAATACCTAACAGCAGTGACAGAGATAAATTCCTTTCAACCAAGTATCCTTAGCCCATGGAATTCGCCAGGAAGTCTCAGAGTTTGGTTCAAATCATCGAAAAGGAAGTGGGAATGAACTATACATATAAGTTTTTCGTCGAAACACTCGTGAGGAGATTGACCGCGATGGCAATCACAAAGACCATCGTTGGACTCTTCAATCACCAGCCGTACCCAAATGTTTTTGCTACCGTTAGTTGGAACAGGTAACGTTTTAGAGGCATCGGGCGGCACATCGCTCCGCCCGATGCCTCTAGGTTAATCAGGAGATCGATCATGAACAAAACAACCCGTCTTATTCACTTGGTCATTTTGCTTGGGCTGATGCTCGCGTTGACCACCACGCAGGCATCCGCAGCATTGGTTCGATGCCGCGTTGATCCCATTTTTGTGCTCTCAAATGGCGACGTGGTAACTGTCACCGTGGATATCAGCACAGATCCTGCCAGCGTTAGGGACGTTACCTACATTTTGCATGTCCCTGCCGGTGTCACCGTCAAGCAGGTAGCTCACACAGCACGCGGACTACGCCTCAAGGAAATCACCAAAGTGTATCAGGATAGCCCAACCGGAACCTATACCACAGATACGGTTGTCACAACCCGAAATCCATCAGGAAGCGTGGCAGTGATTTCATACACACGCATGAACGGAATTCCCACACAGGCTATCTTTGGCTATGATGGTCAACATCTGGTCGCAACGATCAGCAGGCAATAACGATCGAAATGCTCGTTGATTCACTATATTTGCAGATTAGCCTGCCGAGTACTATGGAACCCTGACCATGGAACAAACACCTGACATGGTGCTGCGCGAACGGATCGTCGCGGGACTGCTTGCA
>JAICQC010000258.1 GCA_025938055.1 Anaerolineales bacterium
TCGAGGAAATCGAAGGCAATCGTGCCCCGCTAGTGCGTCTGGGACGCTGGCCCAATGGGGCGCGCAGTGCGTTGTGTATTACCGGTGACATCGATGCTCTGACGATCTGGGACTATTACCTGCGCCTACTTGGCAGGTAAAACTGAGTCGATGAGAGTCAAAAGATATGTTCTTATCCTTGGCGCGGCAATTCTCCTGTTGGCGAGTTGTGCCCCCCAAGGACAAATCCCTCGTTCAATATCGCTGCGTGGCGCCTGGGTGCAAGCCCAATCCGTGTTGACGGAAGAAGATATAGAAGCGATAGTAGAAAAAGCGGAGCGGGGCGGTTTCAAACAAATCTTTGTGGGTGTGTTTGAAAACGGAACGACGATTTATCCCAGCGCAGTTGCCACCCAGGATGGCGAGGTGGAAATCGGGTTTGACCCGCTGGCATATATCGTCCAGAAGGCACACGAGAAGGGTATTCAGGTCCATGCCTGGTTTGAGGTCGGGCGGGTCGCCAATGGCAAAGGTGAGTCGGCGGTGATTGATGCACACCCGGATTGGGGACTGGTTGGACCCGAGGGACAGACGATGCCGTGGCTGAACTTTACACACCCCGCGGCACGTGCATTCATCAGCGATATGGTCATGGAGGCAGTGGCGCGCGGCGTGGATGGCATCCACTTCGATTACACCCGTTACCCGGACTCGACGTGGGGATTCGATGAGTACAGCATCACCGCCTTCAACCGTGAACACGACTTCGACCTGAATGAGCTGCGTTATTCAGCACTACCAGTATATGGGCACTTTGAGGGAAATGCCCTGCTCCAGCCAGTTACTGCAGAGGTCCTGGCGAGATTTTCCAATGGAATCCCGGCAGTGCTGCTGAACCAGTATGGCAATGGCAATGCCCTGATCCTGAACTGGAATGCGGCAGAGCGTACAACAGCCGTCGGTACCGAAATCTTAAACCGTGCCATAGAGGCTTTTTTAGGTCAGGGCAGCCAGGTCTCTATCCTGCGTTCGGAAACGACCATTGCCGAATACGGCAGTGACTCGTTCGATGCCACGATCGATTGGGTCGATTCACTCGGCTTGAACTGGGCGGAGGTCTCTTCTGCTGACGTGGCGGGACTTGACCTGACTTCGGTCTTGCTCCTCCCGAATGTTTATCTTTTTTCCGAGGCCGAAGCCGCGCAACTGGCGGCGTTCGTATCGAACGGCGGCAGCGCAATTTTTATTGATGGTCCCACACCGTCGATGGAATTAAGTGATATACGCGCTGTGACAGGAATGCTGCCGCTGCGCAACCATTTCGAAGCGCGTCTGCAGATGACTGCCAGCGTGGACCACCCATTGCTGCCGGTAAGCGGGCGCTCAGAGGACATTGACACTGCCAGGACGCGAAACAAACAGTGGTTTACCTTCCGCGAAGCCGGGATAAATTCCCTGCTCAGCGATGTGTACGAACAAGTCAAGGCGCAACATCCTGATGTGCTTGTTTCAGTTACTATCACATCCGACCAGACCCAGGCACAGTCGGACTCCCTGCAGAACTGGCAGACCTGGCTGGATGAAGGTTATATTGATATTCTGATTCCGCGTGCATATGAGGACACACCTAAGCAGGTCAGAGCGACGCTGAAGGATTGGTCGTCTGCCGCCAGAAAATACCGACGCCTGACGTACGGATTGATCGTTTATGTGGAGAATGACGGCGAAGCCGTCTCGAAATCTCCCGAGCAGTTGCTAGAAGAAATCAATGTGGTTGCTGACTCCGAGTCAAATGGCTATATGATATTCGATTTGGATCGCCTGAACGCAGCACAACTCAATATACTGGCGAACGTTGAGCCATAGAAGAAGGAAAGATAACATCATGAAAATTGTTCACCACCTCGACGAGATGACTTGGAGTGAGTTTGTGATCAACAACCCGCGCGGCAACATCTTCCATTCACCGGAGATGTATGAGGTCTTCAAACGGGCGAAGGGGTTCTCACCTGCGCTGTGGGCTGCCCTGGATGAGGATGGCGCTGTGCAGGCACTCATGTTGACGGCGAAGATTACCGTGATTGGCGGGCCCTTCAAATTTATGACGACACGCGCGGTGGTCTATGGAGGCCCGCTCTGTTCCGACGGGGCTCGGGGCCGCGCGGCGCTGGATTTTCTCCTGCGCGAATATAATCGCCGGGCTGGCCGGGATGCTCTGTTTACGGAGTTCCGCAATGTGCATGACGTTTCAGACCTCATGCCAACACTTGAAAAAAACAAATATTGCTTTGAGGACCATCTGAATTTCCTGATTGATCTGACTTTGCCGTCCGAGGAGTTGTGGAAGAACATTCGCTCGAACGCACAGCGCAACATCCGCAAAGCTCAAAAATCAGGTGTGACCATTGAAGAGGCGCAAACGCCTGAGGAGGTCGATGCGGCGTATACTGTTCTGCAGGATGTCTACCATCGTATTCAAGTACCTCTGCCCGATCGCTCCCTCTTCACGGCTTCGTTCGAGGTCTTACATCCCAAAAACATGATGCACATCCTGTTTGCCCGCCTCAACGGCGTGAACATCGGCGCGCTGACGCTCCTGGTTTACAAGGGCAGTATCCTTTACTGGTATACAGGCCCGTTGCGAGAGTATGCCGAATATCGCCCCGGGGACTTGCTCGTCTGGAGCGCGCTGGAGTTCGGAAAAAAGCTCGGCTGCCATACCTTCGACTTTGGCGGTGGCGGAAAGCCAGATGAGGAATACGGTGTGCGTGATTTCAAATTGAAGTTCGGCGGTCGACAGGTTAACTTTGGGCGCAATGTTTGCGTCCACGCGCCGACCCGTTTGCGGGTGAGCGAGATCGGTTATTCCCTCCTGAGAAAGTATCTGTGAGGCTGCCCCCCATAGGGGATATAATGTCTTCGCAACTGACGAAGCTCATCACATACAACGTAACTAGGGAAGCTACAGTTCATGGATAATAAAGAGAAAGCTGCAACCCAGCCCAAAACACACTGCATGGTCGTGCATGCCTACTACCCCTTGGATGAGACCCGAGTGGAGCGCGAGGCGCATGCCCTCGTCGCCGCAGGTTTCGAGGTGGATGTCCTCTGTCTGCAGAATGAGAAGGAACTGGCAGAGGAGACCGTAGATGGAGTCAATGTTTACAGACTGCCTGTCCGGCGGCATAAGGGTCAGGGGCTGGCTGTACAGATGTTGGAATACCTGTCCTTTTTTGTGCTAGTGTTCCTGAAGCTGCTGAAACTTCACCCGCGTCGCGGCTATGGAACGATCCAGGTTCATAACTTGCCTGATTTCCTCGTCTTTTCCACCTTTGTGCAGAAGTTGTCGGGAGTACGCATTATTCTTGATCTGCACGACCTGATGCCGGAATTCTTTGCCGGAAGCTACGACAGATCTATGGATAGCCTGCCTGTTCGGATGTTGAAACTCCAGGAATGGCTTTCCTGCCGCTATGCCGATTGCGTCATCACCGTGACAGAAACCTGGCGTCAGACTCTGATCGAACGCGGTGTGCCTGCCGAGAAGGCGTTCGTGGTAATGAATCTTGCAGATGAGCGTATCTTCGGGCAGGGCGTGAGCGTGAATCATCCCGCCAACAGGCGAAACGGATTCCGCATGATCTATCACGGCACGATCGCCCAGCGCTACGGACTGGATCTTCTGGTCGAGGCACTGGATACGGTGAAATCAGAGATCCCCGATATTCACCTGACACTCCATGGCGGCGGTGAATTCCGCGACGAACTCATGAGAATGGTGGAGGAGCGCAACCTTCAAAAGTACGTCTACTTCAGTGTTAACAAACTACCCACGAACGAGCTGCCAAAACTGATCCAGGGCGCTGACGTCGGTGTTGTTCCTTACCGCTACGATATATTTACGGATGGGATTCTGCCGACGAAATTGATGGAATATGCTGCAGTGGGAATACCGGTCATTGCCTCACGAACCTCAGCCATTACGGATTATTTTGACCCGCAGATGGTCCAGCTTTTTTCCCCTGGCGATGTGCGTGAACTTGCCAACAGCATTATGCTCTTACACAACGACCGGAATCTTCTCTTGCAGTATAAGCAGAATATCGAAAAATTCAACGAGCGCTACAATTGGAAGACGGTTGCAGCGCAATACGTGCAGATCGTTCAACGGCTGCAGAAAAAGTAAACAATTTTTGGATAAGGAAGAACAGGAGCGCCCGAGAAAATCGGGCGCTCCTGTTTTCTATTGAGAATAGAGAAGCTCTTTCAGGCACTGACCCGTATACGATTCATTCTTCTTTGCCACATCTTCTGGCGTACCCTGTGCAACGAGTCGACCGCCCGCCGCGCCACCTTCTGGACCCAGGTCGATCACCCAGTCCGCGGCTTTGACCACGTCGAGGTTGTGCTCGACCACCACCACGCTGTTCCCGGCGTCTACCAGCTGCTGGAGGACATTCAGCAGGCGGGCAGTATCGGCGAGGTGCAGGCCTGTGGTTGGTTCGTCGAGCAGGTACAGGGTGCGCCCGGTGCCGCGTCGACCGAGCTCCTTGGCAAGCTTGACGCGTTGGGCTTCACCGCCCGAGAGGGTCGTGACGGGTTGTCCCAGCTGTAAATAGCCCAAACCCACATCCGACATGACTTTGAGGCGGGAGGCAGCCGCAGGCACATCGGCGAACAGTGTCAGCGCGTCCTCCACGGTCATATTCAGCACCTGCGAAATATCGTAGCCGCGATATTTGATCGCCAGGATCTCGCGCTTGAAGCGGCATCCACGGCAGACCGGGCAGCGCACTTCGACATCTGGGAGAAAGTGCATCTTGACGGTGAGTGTCCCCGCCCCTTCGCAGCGCTCACAGCGCCCGCCCGGGACGTTGAACGAGAAATGGCGCGCGGTTACCTTGTTCTTTTTCGCCTCCGGCACGGCGGCAAAGGCTTCCCGGATGGGCGTGAACGTGTCCGAGTAGGTGGCGGCATTGGAGCGTGGCAGGCGTCCGATATGTGTCTGGTCGATGGTGATGACCTTATCGATGTGCTCCCAGCCTGTGATCGCGTCGTGCTCGCCGGGCGAATCGGAGGCGCCACTCAGTTGCTGGCGCGCGGCAATGTCTAGGATATCGAAAATCAGTGAAGACTTGCCCGAGCCAGATACGCCGGTCACTGCCACCAGGAGTCCCAGGGGGATCTTCACTGTGATGTTCTGCAGATTGAACTGGCGCGCGCCGTGGATCGTCAGAGCTTTGTGGTTCTGCTGGCGGCGCGGCGCGGGGGTCGGCACGCTCATTGTCCCGGCAATGAATGCTCCCGTCAGCGACCCTTCTGCTGTGGAAACGCTGGCAGGAGAGCCCGCGGCGACAACCTGCCCGCCGTGCTTTCCTGCGCCGGGTCCCACATCCACCAGATAGTCGGCGGCTTTGATCAGGTCGAGGTCGTGCTCCACCACCAGCACGGTGTTGCCCAGATCGCGCAGGCGGCGCAGAACGTTGATGAGCCGGTAGGTATCTCGCGGATGTAGACCGATCGTTGGCTCATCGAGGATATAGAGTACTCCGGTCAAACCGGACCCCAGCAGGGCAGCCAGCCTCAGGCGCTGGGCTTCGCCCACCGAAAGGGTCGGAGAAGAACGCTCCAGAGACAGATACCCCACGCCCACTTCGATCAGACGGTGCATCCGCTCGTAAAGGTCGTCCAGAATTGGACGGGCAATCAGCATTTCGTCTGCGGTGAAATGCGGGGGCAAACTTCGGATCCAGGCATCGAGATCATTGAGCGACATCTGCGAAACGGCGATGATCGTCTCACCTGCCACCGTGACGGCGCGGCTCTCGGGGCGCAGACGCGTACCCTCGCAATCCGCACAGCCCTGGGTCGCGAACAGATGATCCAGTTTTTCAAGATAAGCCGCATTGGTGGCGTGCTCGTTATAACGGCGTTCCAGGTTGGTGACCACGCCTTCGAAACGTCCCTGTTTGACCGTAGTCGGCGGCTTGACGTTCGGGAAGTGACGGCGGAACTGCGGGCTTTCGGTTCCGTAGAGAAAGAGATCGCGCTCGGTCGGCATGTAATCCTTGATAGCCTTCGATGTATCAAACTCGAAGCCAAAATGCTTTCCCGCGGCTTGCAGGATCAGGCTGTAATAATTGACGTGGAAGTCGATCCAGCCTTCGACGGCATTTTCGGCAATACTCTTGTTTTCGTCGACCAGGCGATTGAGGATCACCTGCCGCACCACGCCCAACCCCGTGCAGGTGGGACAGGCTCCATCTGGCTTGTTGAAGGAGAAATTCGCCATGCCCATCTCCGGCACAGACGCGCCGCAGTGCGGGCAGGGAAAGGTGTCAGCGGCGCTTTCGTCGGACGCATCGTATGATTCCGCCTCTGTCGAGGCGTGCCAGTCTTCCTCCAATTCCGTTGTCGGCGGTGGGACATCCTTTCCGCAATTCGGGCAGGGACGATGTCCTAGCCGGGCGTACAACACCCGCAGGTAGGTGAAAACTTCGGTCACGGTTCCCACCGTCGAGCGGGGACTGTGGTTCGTCAGGTGCTGGTCTACGCTGATAGAGGGCGACAAGCCAATTATCGAATCAACCGGCGGCTTGCTCAACCCCATTGTGACGATGCCGAGTGACTCGAACAACTGGCGCAGACTTTCCTTGTGCAGGATGTCGAACGCCAGGGTGGATTTGCCTGAGCCGGAAAGTCCGGTAATGACGACAAGTTTGTTCTTGGGGATCTCAAGCGTGACGTTCTTCAGATTGTGCAGGCGGGCATTTCGAACAGTAATTGTGGGATTCATAAACCTCCGAATGGCATGATTGGGTCGGGCGTTTCATTATTATTTTACAACCCTGGTGTACCA
>JAICQC010000546.1 GCA_025938055.1 Anaerolineales bacterium
ATGCCCGCCAGGGAGTGGACAACGATTTTTCAGCCAACGACAAGGGAAGGCAACACCATTCCGCCGGAAGAACTACCGCTGATGATTGCTCTTTCCAAACATCGTCCGGCTCACGATCTGTTCTGGATCCATGCAAAAGACGGCGTTACCCGTGAGATCGAAGTGACCGCCTTTCCATTGATCGGACAGGCTGGGCGCTTCCTGGGTGCCATCGCCCTCTTCTGGGAGAGATCCGGTTGAAAGTGGAATTTTGGGGAACGCGTGGCTCGCTTGCGGCACCTGGGTTCGATATGGCGCGCTATGGCGGGAATACATCCTGTGTTTCGGTGCAGGACAGTGAGGGCACGCTGATTGTCCTGGATGCCGGTACGGGGATTCGCAATCTGGGGCAGAGCCTACCGCCTACCGTGAATAAAGCCCACATCCTGCTGACGCACCTTCACATGGACCACATCCAGGGCTTGCCCTTCTTCGCTCCGTTGCGGCGCCCGGGCGCCGAGATCCATATCTGGGGTCCCGCCAGCACCACGCTGGGACTCAATGCCCGCCTACAAAAGTATCTTTCTCCGCCCTTATTCCCGGTCAGTATTCGCGAACTCGCAGCCAGGATCCACTTTCACGAACTGCCGTACCATGTGATCGAGATCGGGGAATTTCTGATCCATGCACAATTGATCATTCATCCCAACCCGACCATCGGATATCGCATCCAGTCCGCAAACGCCGCGCTGACCTACCTGCCGGATCATGAGCCGGCTCTCGGCGGACGGGCATTCGCCCGTGATACGTCGTGGACATCAGGGTACAAACTGGCTGAAGGCGCCGACCTGTTGATCCATGATTCGCAATACAGCGAGGAGGAATACCGAGAGCGGATCGGCTTCGGTCACAGCAGCCTCGCGCACGCGTTCCGCTTTGCCGAGGTGAGCAACGTAAAGCATTTTGTACCGTTTCATCATGACCCCACACACGATGACAATACTCTTGACAGCATGTTCGAGCAGGCGATCCGGGAGCTACAGCCATCCTACGGCGTCACACCAGGTCATGAAGGGTTGTCAATCGAGGTGACAGGCTGACGCTGTTGAATCCTTAAAACAATTGTCCCGCCGACCGTTTCAGACTGCGGGACTTTATATTCCTTCTTCCTTGTACCACCTTATTTCTCAAACACCCAGCGATCCACTTCACGCTTCCAGTCAACCAGTTCTTCGGGTTTGAACCACAGCGCTACTTCACTCGCGCCATTTTCCACACTGTCGGAGGCGTGTGTGAGGTTGCGCCCTACTTCCAGGGCAAAGTCGTGGCGCAGGGAGCCGGGCGCGGCTTCGGTGGGACGCGTCGAGCCCATTGTCTGGCGAATGGCAGCGATCGCGTTCGGTCCCTCCCAGACCATTGCCATGACCGGCGCAGAGATAATATAAGAAATCAGTCCTTCGTAAAAGGGTTTGCCTTTGTGAATGCCGTAATGCGTTTCCGCTAGGTCATTACTGACCTGCATGAACTTCGCGGCAACGAGGCGAAGTCCGCGGCGTTCCAGGCGTGAAATGACTTCCCCAACCAGCCCGCGCTGTACACCATCGGGTTTGACCAAGACAAGCTATCGTACCACATAATTCCTCAAAAATTAATTTTATGCAAAAAAAGCTGGTCGGGCTTTTTTACAAAGCCCGACACGACAAGTCCGTGAAAACTTGGCAGGACGCAACTCTGCCCTACCGAAGTAATTCTTCTGCTTTGGTATACGCGTCGAGGGCGTCTTGCAGGCGGTTGGCACGCATGTACGCGTCACCAAGAGACTGCCATATATCGACATCCACCGGGAAGCGATAAGTCGCTTCTCGCAAATCGAAAATGACCTCATCTAGCAGGCGGCCCTTCTTGATCAGCCGGGCGTAGCTTTCCAGCGCACCAGAAACGTTGCTGCCAGACAGTTCACTGCGTGCCTGCCCCAGGACTGGGTCGAAGGGCATGGTCAATCTTCCCGTTCCCTTCAGCTTTTGCGGTTTGGGGGGCGGAGGAGCCGCGGGTGGTGCCGTTGCCTCGGCAGCCGCGATCTTCTCCTCGATGATCTCTACGACTCCAGCGGGTTCTGGCTGAGCAGGCTGAGCCTCTGCTTGCGGCGCAGCCGGTTCGGGCTCCGCATCAGCAGGCTCCGCTTCGAGCTGCGGTACGAACGGCTCAGAGACAGGTGGCTGTAGTTCTTCCGACTGTGAAGGTTCCGGTTCTGTTTCGAGCGTCGGAGGTTGGGCAGGTTGCCAGTCTGAAGAGTGGGTGGGTTCGATCCGGATCGGCTCAGACAGGAGTTCGCCTGTATCGTCGCGCAGCCAGCCAGGCAGGTCGGCATCCGCAGCGGTGGGAGTCACTGCCTGCTCCTGCTCCTGATCTAATTCACTCAGCCAGCTGGGAATATCCTCTGTAGTGGGCTCAGGAGCCTTTTCGGCAGGAGGAACATCGGACTCCCTGGCGGATTCCTGCTCGATACTACTCATCCACTCGGTGCCCGGCAGTGGATCGATTTCCGATGTGGGCGGAGCCGTATCGCTCACAGGGATGGTGGTCTCCGCTTCGGGAGCCTGTTCTTCGCTGATATTTTGCATCCAGTCTGGCAGATCCTCAGCCTGTGAGGCTTGCTCCGGCTGAGGGGGTTTCTCTTCGGCTATTTCATCCAGCCTCTTTAGCCAGACCGCCGTCTGATCTTTCGTC
>JAICQC010000174.1 GCA_025938055.1 Anaerolineales bacterium
CAGAGAATCGAGGAAAACAACCTTCTGTACAGGTCCTTTGCTTGTAATGTCATTTTAAACTCGGGCGCCCAACTCGGATGCCAACCCCTGAAACTCAATCGTATAAAGAAAAATCATTCCGGAGAAATTATACCGCGCAGAATCCATCGACTCCCTTAAGTCAAACAACCCCCTGCGGGGGTTGTTTGACTTGCAAACACGCTGTCAATCTATGTAAGTCAGGCTGCTTGGCACTTACTCCACATAAATCTCTACGTGCTCCCCATCCTCTTCATCGGTGACGTCAATGATTTTGCCGGTCATCCCGGTACGCACCGCGTCCATGACATTGGACATGTCCACACCCTCGACCTCCGGGGCAAAGTGGGCACCAATCTTCATCCCGGCATCCACCAGCGCCAGGGGAATCTGCACTGAAGCCTTCGAACGCCCCGTGCGGATATCGGTCACACGGATGCGCAGCCAGCGCGGCCCACCAGACATGCCCGGCGGGCGGGGCGGCGTCGGCACGCGCTTCTCACTTAAAGCCGAAAGCAATTTCGTCCCTTCCTCCACGCTCAGTTTCCCCTCTTCGATCATTTTCAAAATTTTCATTCGTTCTTCAGAACTAGCCACATTACACCTCCTTACCCGATGTAGACCTGCACGTGTTCGCCATCTTCATTGTCGTTGGCATTGATGATGAGAGGTGCACCAGATTTCCCGGTCGCATCCAGGATCTGGATGATCTCATCCACATTTGTATTTTTCATACCGCGGATGTTGTGACCGAACGTGCGCAGGATCCAGGCAGTCAGACCCAGCGGCAACGGAAAGCCGAGGGTGATGTTTCTGGGCCAGTCCCGCGCGTGACGCCGGTCCACGTTGACATATAACCATTTCGAGCTCTGTCCTGCTGCGCCCAGGGTGATCAACAACACCCCCAACAATAAGGGAACCAATAAGCAAAAGAACCAGAAGCTCATCCCTGCACGTTCCTGAACGGAATAAATCCCCCATGCACTCAAGACAGCAATGAAGACACCGATCCACAATGGGATCATGGCGAAGCGCCGGGCACGTGCCCTGACCTCTTCGAACTCTGGCGCCTCACCGCTCGCGCTGCCAGAGCCTGTTCCCGTATCAAGGACATCGACCCCAGCCTCGGGTGAATCTTCCTCGAGGGCGCGCATTAGCGTGGCGGCTTGCTCGGCTGAGATCCTGCCGTCCTGCACCATCTGCAGAATTTTCCTGCGTTCTTCAGAGGACATTATTTGCCTCCTTCCAGAGCACTTAGCAATTCCTCCGCCTGTTCAGCCGTGATCTTCTTTTCAGCCAGCATCTTCAAGACAGCCATCCGCTCCTCTTCCGCCACGGGCTCGAAGGGTGGAGAAGGAGGCGTGGGAACACCCTTGGGACCCACCTCCCAGTTCCAGCGTCCCACCTTTACATTTCCGCGCCAGCGGCGCGCCTGTCGCTCGGCATGGCGTTCCACGCGGCGGGCGGCTTCTTCGGCGCGTTTTGCTGCGCGGGCGGTCGCCTGTTCCACCTGGCGTGAGATTCGCTCGCCAAACCCGGACCAGTCAAAATTCATACCGGCAAAATTTCCAAAGTCCTCTGCTGAGTTGCCTGCCTCCGCATTATTTGTCACACGGATGTCGCCACCGGCACTCAGACTAATACTTGCAGTACCTTCACCGAGCACAAGCACTCTCTCAGTGATTTCCCCTTGATTTTCAACTCCGGGCCAATCTACATTGATTTCATCGCCATTCATGGACAGAGTGACATTGGCATCGGGCTTCAGGACGAGCAGAATGTCATCACCTGCTGTGATGGAATAGGCGCCGTCTGCTCTTGGCTCGAGGTAGACCACCACGTCCTCACCGACATTGACCTTGACGTTCCCGCGCGCGCCGCGCAAAGCCAGGTCATCTGCCACCGATTCAAGCGTGACATTCCCCTCCACGTCGCGGATCGAAACATCTCCGCCAACTGTTTTCACATAAAGGTTTCCTTTGGCACTGCGCAGGCTGAAATCCGCATGGATCGTATCGATCGCCACAGAACCAACATCACGGACGGAAAGATCGTGACTGATCTCCTTGATCTCAATGTTTCCCATCACGCCGCGCAACGCCATATCCCCACCAACTCGTTCGATGAACAGCGACCCGTCTCGGGGAATGCGCAAAGAAACATCGTCTGTACAGGAAAAGGCGACTTCCTCGCCATTGTGTTCCAGCGTAAGCTCATCCTCATCTGTCTTAATGAGGATCTCCTCCCCGTCCCAACCGACCACGCTCAGGTCGCCGTCGATGGAGTTGATCGTGACCCGTGGAATCCTGCCAGCAGAAATAATTTTGGACATGAATCTATTCCTCCTCGCCGCGCAGCAAACGCATCGCTTCGTCGGCAGAGATCTTTCCCAATTCCAGATCCTCCAACACTGTGCTCCGTTTTTCCGGACTGATCTCGACTACTTCATCCTTACCAGGTTCAAAGCCGAGGGTGCGAATCACTTCATGCAGACGGTTTCGAATGGTCGGGTAGGAAAGACCCAGTTCCTGCTCCATACGGTTGATCTTTCCCTCGCATCGTACAAAGGTAACGATAAAGTCCAGATGTTCGGCTGTTAGATGAGAAAACGGACCGCCTGTGAACTGTCCTTCGACCGAGGTATCACAGGACGGGCAATGCAGGCGGGTGACCATTAATTCTGAACGACAGACAGGACAACGAGTGGGTGCAGCGTACATAAAGATCTCCTAAAACCATTATCGAGAAGGTTTATAATCAAAACCATCGTGACAACTATCCAAGTGACAGGGCTTTTGTCGTATGAATTTTGAACGATTCACAAGCCTCTAGAAATATTATAGGCGAATATTTGAATTTGTCAAGGAATTTATCAATTTTATTCATTTGTCTTACAGATAATTGATAAAATTATCAAAAATCATAAAGAAAATTACGAATCTTGGAATTATCCCTGAACCGAGGTGTGGATGATACGTTCACTTTACTATGTGCCTGGAGAGTCCATCCGAAAGGACGTGCCCGCGTCTGAGTTTCCTCAGTTGGTCGGGAATCCGCAGGGGTTGTTATGGGTCGATTTTGCGAACGAACCTCCTGAGAACTGCCTCCCTATTCTGCAGGGGTTCAACTTCCATCCACTGGCAATCGATGATGCATTGCGAGAAACACATGTTCCGAAACTGGATGACTGGGGGGAATACTTATACATTGTGCTGAACTATATGCGTACAAACACCAACGGGGAAGCCTGGGAAACAGAAGTAGATGAGCTGGATGTCTTCCTGGGGGAAAACTATGTTGTCACCCATCATGATCATCCGATCGCGGCTGTTGATGAGACCTGGGCTGCCTGCCAGCGTGACATACGTAATGTACAGGACGGCGCCGACCACATTCTTTACCGGATCGTGGACAATCTCGTAGCGGGATACATGCCTACCGTTGAAAAAATTGACCAGGCGATCGATCTGATCGAAGATCAGATCTTTGACCGTCCTTCGCCCCGGACTCTCGAGAAACTGTTTGCACTCAAGCGTGTCCTGCTGGCAATGAGGCGGATCATCCTTCCGCAGCGCGAAGTGCTGAACAAGCTTGCCCGCGACGACTATCATGTGATCGACCCGAAAGACCGCATCTTCTTCCGTGATATTTACGATCATCTCGTGCGCCTGCACGACCTGAATGAAAGCCTGCGCGATCTGGTCGGCGGCGCGTTGGACACCTATTTATCTGTCATCAACAATCGTATGAATGAAGTCATGAAAACGCTGACCATTATTACTACACTGTTCATGCCGCTCACGTTTGTGACAGGTTTTTTTGGAATGAATTTTTTTCAGCCGCCCGGCACATTGGACAACTGGACGACCACCCCGGCTTTCTACCTTGTGTTAGCTATAAACATCCTGCTGCCGATCAGCATGTACATCTGGATGCGCCGCCGTACCTGGGTGTAACAAAACTCCCCTTCACAAAGCTTGACACAGAACAGACGTTCGGTTATCATTCATAGCACAAATGAGCGAAGAATGCTCATATGCCCAGGAGATGGGCAGGAGGCAGCTATGATGATGGTTCGTAAAAGCAAAGGTCTCGGAGAACGTCACCAGAGGATCCTCGATTTCCTTCAGGAATATCAGCGCGAGAACAGGTATCCTCCCTCAATTCGTGAAATCGGTGAGAAAACTGGTATTTCATCCACATCTGTGGTGAATTATTACCTGGATCAGCTCGAGAAAAGAGGGTTGATCCAGCGCGACCGCAAAATCTCACGAGGTGTGCGCCTCTCGGGTAGCAACGGTTTTGCGGATACCCTGCGTATTCCCATTCTGGGTCCCATTGCAGCGGGTCTCCCCCTCCCGGAGCTTGATCCCACCATCAGCTACATGACCGACAGCGAAGCCAACGCGGTGGATATCGCCCGCAGTCTCCTTCCCTCGAAGGAAAAGGGCGATGGCTTGTTTGCTCTCGAAGTCCAGGGAGAATCAATGATCGATGCCATGATCAATGATGGAGACATTGTTGTCCTCAGGCAGGCGACGGATGCACGCAATGGCGAAATGGTCGCCGTCTGGCTGCCACGCGATAACGAAGCGACCCTGAAATACTTCTTCAAGGAAAAGGACCGTTACCGCCTCCAGCCTGCCAACCCCACCATGAAGCCAATCTTCATCAAGAAGAGTGAGCCGTTGGAGATCAAAGGCAAGGTTGTCATGGTCATCCGCAGGATGGACAAACCCCTGGCTGCCTAGTATTAATGGAATGAAATGTAGGAGACGACCGAATTGGGTCGTCTCTTTTGATTCATCAGGATCAGGGCGATATAATTCAATAGCAGATCTCGAAACATATCAAGGAGAAATTCAAATGTATGGAACGATTGCACGCTTCCGCATAAAGCCTGGTGTCAAGGATGAATTTATCAAAGCTATGGATGGTTTTGGTGAGGCAGTCATCGCCGGCTGGGTGGCAGATTACTATTTTCAGATGGAAAACGACTCTGACGAGTTTTATCTGGTCGCAATCTTCAAGGACAAGGAAACATATACGGCGAACGCAGACAGCGCGGAACAACACGAACGCTATTTGGTCTTCCGATCTTTTCTGGTGGATGATCCCGAATGGCACGATGGGTTCATCCTATCGGCAACAGGTCCGGGAGCTGGAAAATAACGGCTGAGACTAACGCAAAAAACGGCTCGCTTGAAGCGAGCCGTTTTCCAATTTATTATTTACTTAATTTGATTCTTCCTCTTGCAGGAGATTGGGGAGACCTATCAATAGAGGGACGGCTACCGGGTTTAGCTTTAGGAATACTGCTGAATGCCCGTCTGCCAAGGTTGAACAACATCGGAACAAACAGTAAAACCAAGAGTCCTACCAGGATGACAGCAAACAGAGTCCAGGATCGGCTCGAGACCTCCGGCAAAACGCCGCCAGGATTGTACTGTCCTTCGGTAGATACCGCAGCATTTGTCAGGGCGACGGTAAGACTGCGGTTTACACCATCTCGTAGCGTGGAAGGTGAGACATATGTGATTCGGTACTCACTTTGAAGCACACGACCCTGCTGTTGATACAAACCCTTTAGCGCCTCGGTATCGGTCGCAAAACCGTAGATTCCACCAGCGCGTTCCGCCAGGGATTTCAGTGCAGCCTCGTCGAGTCCCGCCTGCCCCGCAGTGCCCACATCTCCAAAGCCAATCGCAGAGATTGTGAGTCCGCTCTCGCCGATTCCGTTGATCACATCCTCGAGCGTGCTCTGACTTTTGTTATCCAGTCCGTCGGTGAGAACAATGACCGCTTTTCGCCCGGAGACGCTTTCCAGCGCTTTTTCTGCTTCCATCAAGGCGTTATACATCGCGGTATCGCTGCCCGTTTTTAGTCCATCGATGGCACTGATCAAGACGGCTTTATCGGTTGTAATGGGCTGGATGGTGTATACCTGTGTGTCATAGGCGATCAAACCAGCCTGATCGCCGGAGCGCAATTGATTGATATAACTCTTCTCAACTTCTTTTGCAGCCGTCAGCTTGTCGTTTTTGTCCATGCTGCCGGAGATATCCATCACCAGCATAGTTGTCACGGGGATGGGCTGCTCCCCAACCGCTTCTCCTCCGCCTTGAACATCCACCGGCTGCATCATCTGTCCGTTCTCAGAGATCTGGATCGTGGCAGGGTCCACGCCCACGGGCTCGCCAGCCGCATTCGTTACAGAAACATACACCGTGACGTTTGGAAACTTTGAATTATCGACCTGTGTAATGCGGATCTGCGGCGATTCACCCTGCGCTGAGACTGCCGCGAAGGGACACGCGCTGAACGCGAGCAGCAGCAGAATCGTCATGATATAGTTTAATTTGCGCATGGTTATCTCCTCTCGTGGTAAACCAACTCCGTATTTCCCATACGGATTTTTTGACCATTTGCAAGTTGCACACGTTCAACCTTCCGGTTGTTAATATATGTTCCGGAAAGACTCATATCCTTCAAATTAAAGGACATTCCATCTCCACTCAACATGGCATGTTGAGGAGCGATATCAGGATCGGGCAGCACAATCTCGGATTTCAAAGGTGAGCTTCCTATGGCGATCGAAGGGAAACCCTTGTTCATGAACTTATCGAGCATAAATTCAGTGCCTTTGAGCTTGCCTGATTTGACTTCCAGCCAGGCGCGGGAAAGCAGGACAGCAATCAGCGAGATGAATGCGCCGACACACGCGCCGAGCAGGACAAGTCCAGCCGCTTTTCCCGTAAGGGGATCCTGCAACCAGTTGTGCACGGATTCGAGCAGGATACCACCGAGCGCGCCGCCGATGAAACCGCCCAGCATCCCTTTCCAGGCTTGTGTTCTTCCGACCATGCCTTCTGCCAACCCGATGAGCAAGCCAAATACTCCCCAGCCGAGCGCGCGCCCAATAACACCCGCGCCCACAGACTGGAATAAGAACTCGCTCAATGGCAGACCAATCGCACCAGCGCCCAACCCTAACAAGCCACTGAATATTCCTGATTTCAATGCCTGAAATGGATTGCGAGTGAGTGCACCCTCGGTGAGACCAATGAACAAGCCAACGCTCAGTCCGATGAGTGCACCCACCAGGGCTTCACTCAGATACAGGTTGGATGCGAACGAGAGGCCGAGCAGATCACTGACCTGCCAACCGACCAATCCGCCAATTGCTCCCAGCAAGGCATAGTAGTAGGTACGCATGCGTCTATTCATAGTGGGGACCTCCTTGAGATTCGACTTCAGCTTTTTGTAAGTTTTGCCAGCGGACAATACTCTGCCCATTGGCTCCATCCATTTCATAAAAACCAAAATAACGAGTCGGGTCGAATGTACCGTCTGTCTGACGAATAAAGAATCCAGCCACCGATGAAAATGGCTCCACCACCAGTGCCACCTGCCAGGGCTCCGGGAAAAAGTTGTGGTGCAGGAAGGTATCGTAATGCGAAAGAAAGATGCCCATACGTGGATGGGTATGGAACCATCCAACGATCTTTTCACCTTCAAAACGCTGGTCGATTTGATCATGAAGATCAACGATCGTGTCCTGGGTAAACGTCAAATAGACACTGCCCTGCCGTGTATGACGTGCTGGAAGTACATGTTTCACAACGATAAACTGTTCGCCACTCTGGTCATCCAGGCACCATTGACCCACCAGGGCGCCACCAACTTCCACATCTGCACTGCACGCATGGACACAAATGCGGATATACGCCGGTCGTGTCACGAAAACAGACACATTCGGCTGAAGCCCATGTTGATCGTAGGGTGAATCCCAACGCTGGGAAAGATCCCTGGGCTGAGGGGCAGGCTCAGGCTGAGGTGTTTCGGCTGGTGCAATGCGAATTTTGAATCTGGGCATAAAGATTCTCTTTATCTATGACTCTCTGAAAAGAGACACTTGAAGCTGCATCACAGGTACAGGCGCGCAACTGAGGGACTTGCCTACAAGATCTGCAATCTCTGACTCAGAATGACATTCTGCAAGGAACATTGGATAACGCGGGTCGCCTCAGTTTCCCAAGGCGACCCGTGTTATGGGTACTACCCCGCGGTAACGTCGGCGGTCATCATCAAGCGATCGCCTTCGGGGATGCCGGCTTGGGACAGGGTCTCTTCTTCTTTCAGTTCACGACCCAGCGCCTTGCTGTCCAAACGATAGGACATCGGTCGGCCATCGGGACCGGTGACCGGCAGCTCAAGAGAAGTCGTCAGCTCAGGGAGCAATTCCTTCACGGGTACCTCAGCGGGCACCTCGGCATTGCGGCTGCCTCCAGAGGGAAGCACGATCGTAACGGGAATATCTGCCATTTTTTATCTCCTTTTTGAAAGTGGTTGTGGCGCCTCCGCGAATGCGGGGTTGTCGACAAGACGCCACATGAGTGGGGAACAATCCGCTATTGCATATGCAGTGCGCATCCGGTTATCGCAAGTGAATCCTGGGTTTCTTCTTCGGAGGTGCTTCAGGTTTCAGCTTCACTTGCGCTTTTGGTTTGCTCGGTCCGGAATCGGTGGAAATGAGTTTCACACGTTCCGGTCGCAACAGTTCACGTTTATCGACAGGGAAAACATTCGGGTGAGTCTTGCGATACTCGCGGGACCAGCGTGCGGCTTCGGCATCCCAGGGAAAAGGTGGCTTGGTGGGATCATCGTGATAGTTCTTGAATTGAAGCATCTCACCCAACATCACAACCAGGCGGTCCAGAGACCGGCTGGCTGCCCACCACGCCGCATCGATACACACGCTGCCGTTCAAATGGTTGATATTGGGATGCCAGATCGCCGTCAACCACTTCATACCCGGCCAGCGATGCGGATATTGATTATGTAAGTAGATCTCAACCTGATGGTGCTCTCCGTATTTTGGGTTGCCCTGGCGATCCACGGCGATAATGCTTTTACACTTGAATGTAACGATGTAGCGCTCAGGTGGCAGATTAGGGTTGGTGGAGGAAGCCTGGAACGAGATCAGGTCACTGCGCGCGTCCAGCTCTCGCATCAATTCATAATCACCTCGCAGGCGTCGCATACGTGGAGTCTCGCCCACAGGTGTCCCGCCCGCCGTAATATCGGCGGTCAACATCAGGCGGTCATTATCCGGGATGTTCGCCTCAGCCAGCGTTTCATCCTCTTTCAGTTCGCGGCCAAGCGCCTTGCTGTCCATGCGGTAGGACATGGGGCGTCCATCGGGACCGATCGTCGGAAGTTTTAACATCGAGATCAATTCGGTCATCAAATCTCGAACCGGCACATCATCAGGGACCTCGGCGGTCCGAGCGCCACCGCTTGGAAGAAC
>JAICQC010000451.1 GCA_025938055.1 Anaerolineales bacterium
AAGCAATATCGAAGTAATGCAGTCACAATATCCTTTGGGCAACCTCTGCGCAAGGCGGTTGAGTGCAACCTGCTGGAAGAAGATGAAACACCGGTCGAGCATCAGGATCATAAACTTATATTCCCGATTAACCCGTTCGAGATCAAGACCTTCAAAGTCTGGTTCTGATCTATCAGATATGCTCAAGCCGCCGTCTTCGGCGGCGATTATTCACAACACCAGCGCCGGGAACGGCGCTGGGAGCTTGATATACTAGTAAAGATGACGGAAACTACGGTTGACCCCGGTCTTTCAAACGCGGGAGCAGAGCCAACGCAATACGAAAAGATACGCGCCATCCCCTGGAGCCTCGCGTATGATTTAGTCAACACGTTCTTCGTCCAACTGACATTCTTCGGATCGGTCTTTATTCTCTTCCTGAATGACCTGGGGTTAAACGAGTCGCAGATCGGGTTGCTGCTTGCCGTTTTACCTTTCGTAGGGTTGCTTTCCTTATTCATTACCCCGCCCGTTGCCAGAGCCGGATACAAGAAGACCTTTCTCACATCCATGGCGGTGAGAAGCATATTTACCGCGGGTCTGCTTCTGGTCCCATTGCTGGCAGATCGACTGGGGAATGCCGGCATTGTGGTTTATGTTGCCTTTATCACCATTGCCTTTGCCCTCAGCCGCGCCGTGGCAATGACTGCCTTTCTGCCCTGGCAACAGGAATATATTCCGCATCAAATGCGCGGCAGGTACGCTGGCTATAGCAGTATCATTGTGAGCCTGGGCGGGCTGATTGCTGTGGCTCTTGCCGGGTTTCTGATCGATCGTCCGCTTGGGGTATGGCGCTTTCCCATCCTGTTTGGGATCGGCGTTGCGTTTGGTCTCGTCTCTGTCTATCTCGCCTCACACATCCCCGGCGGCGCGCCTTCCGGGAGCAAAATTTCCCGGTTCGGTCTCAATTCGAAAATCTTCGCACCGCTGCGAGACTCTCGCTTTATCCGCTATTTGACAGCGCTGGGACTCACGACACTTGCCATGGGACCGATCTTTTCCTTCCTGCCCATCTTCATGAAAGAGCGAGTGGGGTTGAATGAAGGCAATATCGTTTTTTTACAAACAGGCGGGCTCATCGGCAGTTTGCTGTCCAGTTACTTCTGGGGCTGGCTGGCGGACCGCTATGGCAGCAAACCGGTCGCGATCAGCGGCTTGCTGATGACCACGTGTCTCCCGGTACTATGGTTCCTCATGCCGCGTGACTCGCTGTTGAGCCTGCCAAGTGCTTTAGGCATTGCGTTCTTTCAGGGGATTGCGACTACTGGTTGGGGGATTGGCTCGGGAAGATTTTTATTTGTCAGTATTGTTTCGCCAGACCACAAGACGGAGTATCTTTCTCAATATAATGCCTGGATGGGCGTACTCAGCGGCGCAGGCTCGATTCTGGGCGGCAGCCTGTTGCAATCGTTTTCTTCCTTTCAGACCACGATATTCAACTTTAGCATCGACTCCTACTCCGTGCTGTTCGGTATCGGGTTTGTGTTGTCTCTTGTGGCTGTCCTGCTGCTTCGCTCGCTGCGCACGGTGCGCGAGGCAGGTCTGGGAGAGTTTGCGGGTCTCTTCTTCCATGGGAATCCCTTATCGGCCATCAGCTCGATGATCCGTTTCTATTATGCCAGACAGGAGGCGGATGTTGTCACAGCCACGCAGCGGCTTGGCATGACGCGCAGTCCCCTCACGGTCGAGGAGCTGATCGATTCACTCAATGACCCCCGCTTTTACGTGCGCTTCGAGGCGATGGTTTCGATTACGCGTCACAGTACGAACGATCGCCTGATCGAAGCCCTGATCGAGGTGATGGAAGGACCCGACCCGGCGTTGAGCGTGATCGCTGCCTGGGCGCTCGGCAGGATGGGCAACCTGAAAGCCATCCCCGCCCTGCAAAACGCTTTTCATCACTCCAAGTATCGCTCCGTGCGGGCGCATGCGGCACGGGCGCTCGGTACGCTGGGAGATCTGGAAAGTATTCCCTCTCTCATGAAAGAGGCGCAAAGCAACCCCGATCTGGGTTTGCGCGCTGCCTGTGCATCGAGCCTGGGTAAGCTCCAGGTGACGGAAGCCACGCCCGATTTGCTGCATATCCTTTACATTGATACCTATCCCCAGAGCCGGCGGGAGATGGGACTTTCTCTGGCGAGGCTGCTGGACGCAGAAAGTAAATATATCGAGCTCACACGCAAGCTGGACCAGGACCCCGGGACCTCTCTCGCCCAGGAAATGGAAGGGCTCCGAAGCAGCCTGAGCAAGCGCTTCTGGGAGCACGATGACATGATTGCGAGTCTCATCGAGGCGCGGGAACAATTCGCGTTGGGAAACCTTAAGCTGGGTTTTTCTCACCTTGTGGAGGCGATGGGGTTGTTCCCGCCCGAGCAGCTGGAGCCTCATTGCCAGCAAATCCTCACGGAGTGTAGCCTTCGCATACGCGAGTTTGGGCAGGACAGGCTGGAGTACCCTATTCTCTCGGTGATCGTTTTAGATGTAAGTGGGAAACAAAACACACTGTGAATGTACTCTAAGAATCCCCCGGTAATGCGGTGTGATCACAACGATGGTTTCGGGTTGCGCGGTAGCCATGCGTTGTCCTGATATCTCCATAGCAGCCCAACTCGTAATACCATAGCGGACGGTTCAGTGCAACGAAGGGAGGCGCTATATGAAATTGCTCAAATCATCCGCTAGGGAGATATCGAAAGAGCGGAAAGCGGCACAGCCGCCGACCTTACAATTGCATACCGACCGGCTGATACAGCTTGTCCAATCCTCCTTTTTCTTGTATGCTTGACTGTATAAGGACACATAGGGATATAGTCAGGCTGATTTGTCAGTTTTTTGCTGTTTAGGTGGACGAGTATCGAATTATGGCGCAAATATGACAATTTTCACCTATAGCCTATTATATTGAAACCATCCACCTAGTCCCTAGTTGTGCCGCTTAAGCCCACACTACACGTCTAACATTGGAGTTCATCGAATGACGAAACAAAATGACACAAAAGCCGAAGGTGAGAGCACTGAAGTTGCGAACACTCTCCAAAGCAAGCTTGCCGAAAAAATGATGGGGGTATTTGAGTTAGTGGTTTCTGACCGTAGTGGTCATTTTGCCAAACACCCTGACAAAATCCCTGACAAAAAATCTGCTCCATCTATCATTAATTCGTATTCCGTAGCCAATGCCGCTATTTCGGGCGGCGCAAGCCTTGTGCCGGGTCCCTGGGGCCTGGTTGCCGTGATCCCTGAACTTGCCGCTGGCATTCGCAATCAGTTGGCGATGATCTACGACATAGGTATGGCGTATGGAAAAGGCAAAGTTCTTAACAAAGAACTAGTAGCGGGTGTTCTTCTAACCGCGATGGGGTCAAGCGCTGGCTCATTGCTGGTTATGCAGGGTAACAAAGTTTTAGTAAAGCAGGTTGCCTTACGGGTGTTTCAGAAAATTATCAATAATAGGTTAGCGGGAGCTATTACACAAAAAGCCATAAAATCAGTTATCAGCAAATGGCTTCCCATTGTTGGTCCGGCGGCGATGGCACTTTGGTCAAACTACTTGACGCGACAAGTCGGCAAAAAAGCCATTGAGATCTTTGAAAAAGAGATTGTGGTTTCGGAAGAAGTGATTGAAGAAATGCCGCTGGAAGCTGAATCTGTAGCTGTCCCAACCGCTACCATTAGCCCTGCGTC
>JAICQC010000300.1 GCA_025938055.1 Anaerolineales bacterium
CGCACCATGATGGTATCCTGCTTGGCTTCCTTTGCCATGTTCTCGGCGGTGTCAGCATCGAAATAGACCTGACCCACTGCCGCGCCCGGCGAGGCATTGACACCCTTGGCAAAGAACGAGCCGGTCTTTTCCGCCTCGATCATCGCCTCTTCGTCGAACTGCGGATGAAGCAGGGCGTCGACGTTCTCGGGAGTCACGCGCAGGACAGCCTGCTCCTTCGTGATCAATTTTTCGTTCGCCATGTCCACCGCAATTTTGACAGCAGACTTGGCGGTGCGCTTACCTGTACGGGTTTGGAGCATGTACAATTTGCTGCGTTCGATGGTGAACTCGACATCCTGCATATCCCTGTAATGCTTTTCAAGCCTGGCAGTGATGTCCATGAACTGTTTGTATGCCTTGGGCATTTTTTCTGCAAGGTTTTCGATCGGGTCAGCATTGCGTATACCAGCCACCACATCTTCACCCTGTGCGTTCAGCAGGTATTCACCCATCATACTCTTCTCGCCTGTGGACGGGTTGCGGGTGAATGCCACGCCTGTCCCTGAGTCGTCACCCATGTTGCCAAAGACCATGGTCTGGATATTTACAGCAGTTCCAAGCTCATGCGAAATGCCTTCCTTATTGCGGTAGGCAATGGCGCGTTTACCATTCCAGGATTCAAAGACTGCCTTTGTGGCAAGCTCGAGCTGTTTGTACACATCCTGTGGGAAATCAAAACCAACGTGTTCTTTGAAGACCTCCTTAAAGGTGGAGACCAGTTCCCGCCAGTCCTCGGCAGTCATTTCGGTATCGACCTTGTAGCCTTTTTTCTCCTTGTATTCTGCCATCGGATGCTCGAAGACTTCATCATCGAGGTTGAATACAGTCGTGCCAAACATTTCAATAAGACGGCGATACAGATCCCACACAAAACGCGGGTTGCCGGTCAGTTGGACCATGCCCTCAACGACTTCATCGTTCAGACCGATGTTCAGGATGGTGTTCATCATGCCGGGCATGGAAAACTTTGCGCCGGAACGGCAGGAAACTAAAAGCGGATTCTTGGGATCGCCAAACTTTTTTCCTGTTGCCTTTTCGACGCTCTTCATCGCCGCGAGCTGCTGCTGCCACTGTCCGGCGGGGAATTTGCCAGTCTTGCGGAATTCGTTGCAGGCTTCCGTAGTGACGGTAAAGCCGGGTGGGACGGGTACTCCCGCGCGGGTCATGTCGAAGAGACCTGCGCCTTTGCCTCCCAGCAGGGAGCGAACGCCTTCCCACGAGCCGGCGTATTTTTCGGCGGCGGCAACCTCTCCGAAAAGATAAACCCATTTTTTCATTTGAAACCTCCAGGGTTATTAAGATGCAAAATTTCTGTGAAGTTTACCACGAACAGTTTGCGACAAATGTGATATATTCTTCTGACACAGGTCAGGGCACGTGCGACCTACCAATTGTTAGCCTATTGCAAAGTCAGTTCAATCATTTATGTATGATAATAGGGACAAGATTGGAATTAACTATGTCAGTAAAACTACTTGTAATAGATGATGATAGCGCCGTTACCGACTTGCTTTCACTGCTTTTAAAGTCCAATGGCTTTGAGGTGTCGGCAACAAACAACAGTTCTGAAGGCTTGGGCATGATCCGCGACATCTCGCCGGACGTCATTATCCTGGACCTGATGATGCCTGAAATGGATGGATGGCAGATTTGCAAGGCTGTGCGTGAGTTCAGCCAGGTGCCGATCATCATTCTTTCAGCCCTGAATGACCCATCCATGATCGCCAGCGTCCTGGACGCCGGTGCCGACGACTACCTGACCAAGCCCACTCCGAGCCGGGTTCTGATTGCGCATATCAATCGACTCGTCAACCGGACGGGCTCTCTGAATTCAAACTCCTCGTTGAGCGATCCCTTTACCAGACCATTGCCAGCCTCGTAGAGACGCGCGTTTCCGCTTCTTGCTCTACAGAAATGATCCCATCACACCTGTGTGGTGGGATTTTTGTTAGACAAGCTGTTTCAGCGCCTCAGCTGTTTTCTCTTTTGCTTCCATCATTGGTATGTGGCCTGCACCACTAATCTCGACCAGATGTGCCTGAGGCAGTGCCTCTTTGACTTCACGCGCCCGCTCGATGGGGATTAAAGAATCCGCGTCACCGTGGATGATGACAACCGGAAATTTGAAGGAGGCGAGCAGGGGAGTGGAATCCATCCGTTCCGCCATTGCCTTAAGCGCGCCAATGTAGGCGGCAGGCGGCTGCTGCTCCATGGAGGCGCGAGCGATGGACTGCAAGTGCTCATCCGTGGTGAATTTCGGCGCCATTGCCTCGATCACACTGCCGATCCCGTTCTCGGCGACATCTGCTGCGGATTTAAAGCGACCTTCCTTGCGCTCAGGCGGGTCAGCCAGCACCTGAGAGGAAACCAATCCCAGCCCGCTGACGCGCTCAGGGTAGAGCCGCGCAAATGCCAGAGCAACGTAGCCGCCCATCGAGTGCCCCACAACCGCAGCCCGCGGAATGCCTAATTGATCGAGTAGACCCGCAATATCCGCTGCGTAGTCGTCCATGCCGTAGGGCGTATCGACGGTCGTCGACCCGCCGAAGCCTCGCAGGTCAGGAAGTATGACATCGAATGAATCTTCCAGGTAAGGCACCACCTCATCCCATAAGTGGTGGTCGAGCGGAAAGCCGTGCAGAAGCACAAGCGGCGTGCCTCTGCCGCGGCGCTCATATGCCAGTTGAACACCGTTAACGGTTACGTTCTCCATGTAGTATCTCTCCTCTATAATTTTATGCACTCCTGGGCAGGAGGCACGGACTATTTCCAGTTGACAGCTACTTTTAATTTGCTGCCAAGCCTTGAGTAGTAGTTTACAAATCCATTATCCCTGCCGAATTCATGGACGCGACGTGTAATGTCAACGTCTGATTTGCAGTATTCAGCGACTTTATCCAGTTCGCCATTCCGAAACCATTCCACAGACTGGACTCCATCGGCAGTCTTCGTCGTTCCCAGCGTTGCCCTGGCAATCGAATCGAGGCTTAGGCGGAAGCCCAGTGTCCGGTAAATATCCTGCAGCAGATCGGTGGAACGGAAGGCGCGGAAGTTTTCGGCTCGTGCATAAGGTTTGAGCACCTCATAATCAAAGCCGATTATATTGAATCCGATCACGCGGTCGGCCGCCTTTAGCTCTGCCACCAGCGCAGGCGCATCCTTCTCCCAGTAGACGGCGAAATCATTCCGTGCCGTGGACCAGGTGACTCCGCAAGCAAGCAACAGCCTGGAGGCATCGCGCCCACCGACTTCATGAAAGAGCTTCTGGCTTTCCACATCGAAATACACAATGTTCATGCGTTCTCCGCGTTCTTCAACTGCTCGCGCGCAAAGGCAAGAGCCTGTTCGCGGTTCTCGATTTTTCCCGTTGCCTGCCCTTCGCGGATGGCTTCCAGTATTTGACCGATAATGGGACCCGGCTCGAGACTTAACTCGGACATCAACTCATTTCCGTTTAGCAGGCGCGGGGGCGAAATGGTTTCCTGCGGTTTTTCCCAATAGTTTTCAAGCAGGATGAGGGCAATATCCAGCGCGGCAGTCCACATCTCCTGTGTTAATGTATGTCCCTGCGTGCCGCGCAAGTCTGCCAGTCCGAGCAGGACGAGATCAACACCAGCTTCGCCAGCATCACGGAAGAAGCGATAGATGGCTTTGCGGGAAGGCTCCTGTTTATCGTTCTGGAGGCGGCCGGTGAAGAAATGAAATCGCATGTGATTCTTGACGATCGACCGGATGCGCTCCACTTCATCGTTGCTGAGATTGAATGCCTGCGCACGTTCTTCAGCAACCTCAGCCCCTCTGACATCATGATCGAAAAAGCGGATGCGCCCCGCCACATCCACAGACTTTGTGGCTGGCTTTTGGATATCATGATACAACGCAGCGAAAAACAGCGCCGCACGGACGGAACGATCCGTGTTCAAGGAGTCAGCAAAGTGCCTGACAAATTGTTCACGGAATCGTCCAATGCGAAGGGTTAGCAGACTGGTGAACAGATCATTTGTATCGTCCGCGCCATAGCCTGGCACCAGGGCTGCCAGGATGTTTTCCAGATGAGCCAGTAAATTCAGCGTGTGTTCCCAGACATCGTACATATGAGGCGGAGATTGTTCCACTCCCTTCAGAGCAGGAAGTTCGGGCAATAAATAGGGGAGGACGCCAAGCATCTCCAGCGCGCGAATGGACGCGTCGGGTTTGGGTCCTTCCAGCATTTTGAACAGTTCATCCCGCTGGCGCTCGGACGAAATGTTTGGCAGCAGATGAGCAGCTTGCTTCATGGCTTTGCGCGTGTCTAGCTCGATCTTGAACTCAAATGCTGCCGCCTGGCGGATTGCACGCAGGATACGGACAGGGTCATCGGAGAGAGAGGTCCCTGAGCAGGCGCGGATTAATTTGGCGCGTAGGTCGGATGCGCCGTTGAGCGGGTCGATCAGGGTCTGGGCGTGTAGATCGAAGGCAATCGCATTCATTGTAAAGTCGCGGGCGCGCAGGTCTTCCTCCAGATCTTTGCCGCGGTAGGTCGCGAAATCGAGAAAGGTGCGCGTACCGTCAGAGTTGCTGACGATCACACGGCCCGTATCACGCTCTGCATCGAGCACCATGAAGTCAGCATTGAGCGTGTTGGCAACGCGCCGGGCGAGGGCAACACCGTGAGAAGGAAGAGCAAAATCAAGATCCGGGGAAGAACGCTGCAGCAACATATCCCGCACCGCTCCACCAACTAGATAAATCTCCTGACTTGGAAGTATGTCGCGTATCTTATCAATCAACGGTGAATAGGAAACGGGAACGGGTATATAGAGAATTTCCGGCTTTTCCTTGTGCCTGCTGATCTGAGCCGCGTGCAGGGCTTGTTCGGGCGTGCCGCCCTGTGCAACAATCCTGCCGCGCACACGTGCAACCCAGCGCCCTGCATAGGGTGAACCAACAGTCTGGTCATGGTCTGGCATAAACTTTTACCCTTAATCGCCAACCGTCAATCCAAATCGTAAATTACGAAGATGGTTTGTACTTTTCCAGATCCACAACGCCAACAAATGGCAGGTTGCGAAAATACTCATCGAGGTCGAGCCCGAATCCAAAGACAAACTTGTTGGGGATGGTAAAACCGCGATAATGGATGGGTACCACTGCCTCCCGCCGTTCGGCTTTATCGAGCAGGGCGCAGACTTTCAGGCTGCGGGGCTGGCGCAGATTTAGCATCTCCAGCACGGATGCGATCGTGTGTCCGCTGTCGATGATATCCTCCACCAGCAGCACATCCTTGTCGTGAATGTTGGTCTGCAGGTCGAAGGTGACGCGCACCGCGCCTGTTGATTCGCGTTTACCGACGCCATACGACGAGACTGCCATGAAGTCCATCATATGCGGCGCGCTGATATAGCGGCTCAAGTGCACCAGGAAAGGCACACCACCGCGCAGGATGCAGATGAGCAGCAGGTTGCCATCCGGGTAATCTACGCTGATCTCTGCCCCCAGTTCCTTGATGCGTGATTGGAGGGTTTCTTCGTCGATGAGGACTTCGGCGAGTATATCGTTGTAATGTTGCATAGGTTTCATTTCTTGAACTGCTCAACGAACGACTTCACTAAGCGGCTATGTTACTAACGCGGCACTTCGCAGCTTTATCGAGGTATTTCATGGTGCTCCCGACAGCGCGCTTCATACATTTCTGA
>JAICQC010000140.1 GCA_025938055.1 Anaerolineales bacterium
CACGGTAATCCTCACTTTCATCCTTATCATCCTGCCGGGATTTTTTGTTTCCTTTGCCGCAGGAGAACCAATTGCTTCCGCCTTCCAACCGACCGCCCTTGATGCATCAGACCCCGTTTACATTCTCATTGGTGGAACCGTTTCGTTATTGGGATCGGTAATTTTAGCCATTCTGATGATCTAACGATTTACGTTGCCGATCAGGCTTCTCCTCCTCCCCAAAGACATCGAAACACAGCTTCGGGGCCGTTCCGGACTTCTGCTGCGCACCAAGTTCTTGGCTTTGACGCTGGCACTGATTATGATCGCTGTTCTGTTGATCGCACCGATTGGTTATCAGCATACCATTCGAGTCCTTTATGCAGAAATCAGCTCGATAGAAATCTTTCGCGGCCTGCAGACCCAGTCAATCCTTTTTAGTCTCCTGGCTCTGTTGCTGGGAGCGGGTTTCTCGTATTACGTTGTCAAATCTGTTTCAGATCCGATCTATGATTTGATCAAAACATTCAACAAGATCGAACAGGGTGATCTGACACAGCGCGCCCCCGTCAGCGGCACAGATGAGCTCGGCATCGTGACGGTTCAGTTCAACCGCATGGTTGCCCGGCTCGAATCTCTGCAAGGTACACTCGAACAGCAGGTCGCCGAACGGACAAGAGAACTTGCCGCCACGAATGAAGTTGGCCGGGTCGCCTCGTCGAGCCTCGACCCTGAACAGTTGCTCGCAAGAGTCATTACTCTCTTTCCCGAGCAGTTCGGTTATTACTATGCCGCGATCTATCTATTGGATCCCAGTGCAAAATGGGCTGAGCTAAAGGAAGCAACCGGCGAAGCAGGCAAGGTGTTAAAGCAGAACCATCACCGCCTGGAGGTTGCGGGGAAAAGCATGGTTGGTGCAGCTATCCGACAACAGGCTCCTCGTATTGCACAAGTCGCTTCAGAGGAGAAGCAGCGATTCGACAATCCGTTGCTGCCGTATACGCGTTCTGAGATTGCCCTACCCCTCATGGTGGGTGATCGTGTTCTGGGCGCATTAAATGTTCAGTCAGCGCGTGAAGCGGATTTCGGTCCACAGGTCATTGAAACACTGAGGAATATGGTGGGACAAGTTGCCATCGCGCTTGAAAATGCACGGCTCTTCCAGGAAGCACAACAGGTAATCAGAGAGTTGCGCACCGTTCAGCAACAGTACCTGCTCGACGCCTGGAGTGGATTTGCCGACGAAAACGAAAAGCTGGAATATCGTATCGGTGACGAAGACGACGATAACTCGAGGAAGCTGGAAGTGCCTATCAGCCTGCGCGATCAGATTTTAGGGCAGATCATGCTCGAGGGACAGGGTGAATGGACACCCGATCAGCAGAGCCTTGTAGATGCTGTTGCAACACAAGCCGCCATTGCCCTGGAAAACGCACGGCTGGTGAGTGAAAGTCGTCAAATCGCGCTGCGTGAGCGCATGGTGGCTGAGATCAACTCAAAAGTGTGGTCATCGGCAACCATTGATAGCGTTCTGCAAACAGCGATCAAAGAACTCGGCAGGCGGTTGAATGCGTCCAGCGCAACCATCGAACTCAGCATTGATGATCAAGGAGATGAAGCGTGAGTAACATGTCATCCCCTTCACGGACTGCTGGCGCCGAAATCTTTTCATATGAGCAGTGGCGTGAACGCTTCCTCAAGGTGATGCTGCAAGGCTCCTGCATTTTGGGCTTCATTGCCATCGTTCTGTACCTTTTTAGTTCTTCGTCGCCGATCTACAAAGTTCTGGCGGTACTTGCCTATGGGATACTGGTGCTGATAACGGTATCGACCAGAGTACCGTATCAAGCCAGGGCAGGTGTCTTCGCCTTTCTATTATTCATTGCAGGGTTTAGTTCGTTGTTCGATCATGGCATTGCCGATGCAGCTCCTCTCTTTCTGGCATTCCTCATGATGGCTGGTCTGCTGTTTTCCCTCCGGAAGGGAATGTATGTCGCGATTGTGATCATGAGCGTGAGTGTCTTGCTTTTCGGATGGGCGAACGCCTCACTCGAGGATTCAGCAAGGTTAACCGCGATCTTTTTGCTGGTAGCCACGATCATCGCCGTCGGTCTGCATACGTTCCAGGAGGAATTTACAAAAACCCAGACAGCCGCGCGCCAGACGCTGGCGACACTTCGGGAGGAAGGTATCACGCTCGAACAACGCGTGGAAGAACGAACGGCTGGCTTGACCCGTAAGACCGAGCAACTTCGTGCGGCCTCATATATCGCGCGCAGAGCGGCTGAAGTACAGGATCTCGGTTCGCTTTTGAATACGGTTGCCATTTTGGTCACCGAACAGTTCGGGTTTTACCACACAGGAATTTTCCTGATGAACGAGAATGGGCACCAGATCGTGTTGCAGGCTGCTTCTTCTGAAGGTGGGCAGCGAATGATCGAAAAAGGGCATGCATTAACTGTTGGAGCGCATGGCGTTGTCGGATACGTGGCTGGGCAGAAAAAACCGCGCATCGCGTTGGACATCGGACCTGACGCCATTTTCTTCAACAACCCGGACCTCCCGTTAACACGCTCGCAGGTGGCTCTGCCTTTATTGGTCCGCAATAAAGTCCTGGGAGTGTTGGACATCCAATCTGACAAGCCGCAAGCTTTCAACATGGAGGATCTTGACGTTCTCCAGACTCTTTCCGATCAGATTGCCGTTGCCATTGAAAACACACGCCTGCTCGATGAAACCCAGGCGGCAATTTTGCAGCTCGAGACCCTGACCAGCGTCCGTACTCAGGAAGCCTGGAATCAAAAACTTCGTGAACAGGGCCGGGTCTTCACATATACCCCACTTGGATTGCGCGCCGAGAAAACCTCATCGAACAAGGATCACGCCATCAGTGCGCCAATTCTGCTCCGCGGACAACAAATCGGCAGCATTTCCATTAGCAGAAAAAGCGACGGAAAGTGGAGCAAGCTGGATGAGGGCTTGCTGGATGAAGTCGCAAGTCAGGTCGGCCTGGCCGTTGACAACATCCGTCTTCTCGAAGAAGCGACCCAGCGCGCCAGGCAGGAACAAACCGTCGGCAAGCTGGCGGCTCAGTTCAGCCAATCGCTTGACCTGGATACACTTTTGCAGACTGCCGCTCGTGAGCTGGGCCAGCTCCCAGACATATCTGAGGTTTCCGTGTTTGTCGGACAGCCAAGCGACCAGAAATCGCAGTCCAATGAGCCGTCGAAGCGCAATACGATTTAATTATGAACAATTCAAGTCTACTGCCACGCCATACAGATGCCGTAAATGAACGTCTAGCCAATGCATTTTATGCAGGCCGGCGCTATAACCCTATCTTCCTGGCAGTCACAGGACTGGGTTTCATCGCTATTTTCCTGTTGACGCAGTTCGGCATCCTGGGAGATCCTGCCCCGCAACTGCTGTATATTGGCAGTGTAACGCTCTTGTTCGCCATCGCTGAGATTCCAGTGCTGGCACTTGCCCAACAAAATAAAGGTATCGCCGCAAACCTGTACGGCTCGGCAGTTGCCGGGATATTTGCAATATCGCTGACCTTTTTGTGGCAGGGAATTGTGCCCGCGGCTATTCTGATCGCGTTGACAACACCGTTTGCAGCACTCCGTAATGGACTGCCCCGCCGATACATCCTGATCCTTGTTTTAATGCTTGTTGTCGTAACAGGTGGCATTTTTGCTGTCAATGCGACTACGCCTTTCGAAAGGCTTCAGAATAATAACTCAGCCGCGATTGCCAGTATCGTGTTCCTGGCAGCCACAGGTCTATTGCTGGTGACCATCACCAGTGTTTTGCAGAACAGGCGCTTTCAAAGCATCCAGAGTTTGTTGCTCACGTCCTTCATCCTTATCGTCACCATCCCGATCGTAATGACAGCCATTTTATCCGGCATCGGGGCATATACAAATAGTCAAACCCAGGCTTTTGACACTCTTGAAGCTATTTCCACGCTGAAGCGTAATCAAGTCGAAAGCATATTGTTTGATTTTCAGAATGATACCGAAACGCTTTTGGCAGACGACCGCTTTGCAACAAATGCACTGGAGATTCTCACGGCAACCGACTCCGGTCCAATGGTGCAGGAAAACTTCAAAAGATTGACACGTTTGCGCATGGTGGATGTACTGGGTGCGGAAGAGGAAGCCTATAACGAGATCATGGTCTTGAACACTCGCGGCGACGTAATTGTCTCCACGATTCCCGAGAGGGAAGGTTCAACCTTTGAAACACAGCCCTTCTTCCGACAGGGAGTGCTGAATTTTTACGCCGGTTTTGCTGAAGAGCCAACATTCGGCACAGATAACATGATCGTTGCCGCGCCGGTCTTTGGAGGGGATGGTCAGGGCATCATCGGCGTGTTGGTACTTCGTTCGAACGCCGCTGCCATCAAGGGAATCATGCAAAGCACTCCCGGGTTTGTCGAAGCCGAAACCTATCTGGTCGATACCAACTACGAACCGGTCAGTCGGACCCGGATACCGACAGAGTCGGTCCGCACCATAGCCGTATCAGACGCGATCCTAAAAAATACGCTGGATGGACAGGACATTTACCCGAATTATGCAGGCCAACAAGTACTCGGTTACTACGAATGGTTCGAACCTATGCAGCTTGCAATGGTTGCAGAGGTCCCGCTGAGCTCTGTCGTCAACAGTTCAATTCGTGCGCTGGCAGGCAGCTTCCTGCTCGCCTTATTCGTGATTGCAATTGCGGTGGCGGCTGTCGCGATTTCAGCACGCACAATCGCCGACCCGATCAAAACATTGGCGCAGACCACAGAAAGTTTTGCAGCCGGCAAATTGTCGACGCGAGCCATGGTGGATCGCGAGGATGAAATCGGTGCCCTTGCCAAGGCATACAATCAGATGGCTACACAGCTCCAGGAGGTTATCGGCAATTTGGAGCAGCGGGTTGCCGACCGTACTAAGGATTTGGAGAGTCAAACCCTGCGCCTGCGCGTGGCAGCCGAGATCGCGCGGGATGCCGCATCTGCGCGGGATTTGCATGAACTACTTTCCCGAGCCGGAGGGTTGATCGCCAGCCGTTTTGGTTTTTATCATATCGGCATATTCCTTCTTGATAACAACAAGGAATATGCTGTTCTCGTCGCCTCTCCGACCGAAGCTGGCAGACAGATGATTGAAAACAACCACAAGCTCCGCGTTGGCGAAGTCGGCATTGTGGGGCGCGTTGCGGCAACCGGAGAACCTCGTATTGCTTTGAACACGGGCACCGACGTTTCGTTTTCCAACAACCCATATCTTCCAGACACACGTTCAGAAATGGCTCTGCCATTGAAGGTGGAAAACAACGTTATTGGTGTGCTTGATGTTCAGAGCGACCAGCCGCAGGCATTCAATGAGGATGAAGTTGCGATCATGCAAGTGATGGCAGACCAGCTTGCTACCGCGATCGAACGCGCCCGTCTCCTGCAGGAAGTGGAACGAAACCTGAAGGAACTCGAAAGTGCCTATGGACAGTTCACGCGTGACAACTGGAAAAAGCTTTCTGAGGACACTGCGACCGGCAATGTGGGATATCGCTTCGATAATGTCCGGCTGGAGCGAATCACTCGGCTGCCCGAACTGGCCAGCACTGCCATCGCGACCGGAAAGATCGTCAATTCGAACGGCAGCCATCCAGAAGGACAGAGTGAACGTACCGTTGCGGTACCGATCAAGTTGCGCGGCCAGACCATTGGTGTTGTCAGCCTAAAGCTCAAGGAAGGCTACGACAGTAACACAATCTCAATCATAGAGGCAGCCACAGAGCGCCTCGCATCGGCAATGGAAAGCGCCCGTCTCTATGAAGAAGCTCGCCTGCGCGCGGATCGTGAGCAATCGATCTCGCGGGTCACCACTGCGATCAGCTCATCGGCAGGTTATGAACAGATCCTTCAGACAACCGTGAAAGAGATCGGCAATATACTGGCAGACACCGAAGTTGCCATCCAAATCCTCGATGAACCCACGCTCCGCAAACGCAGTGGGCAGGGAGAGCAATAAGATGCGTCATGCTGTCCGCAAATTCTTTGCACCCCCGGTGTTCCCGGACGACGATGACAAAGCACGCTCTGCCGCCATCATCAACACACTCGGTTGGAGTACCTTGTTCATCCTGGTTGGCATACTTGTTGTTCGGACCATCGAGGGCCGGGACGCAAATCTGACCGAGGTTAATTTGGTTTTGATTGCGGTAATCCTCGCGATTGCACTGATGCTTTATTTGATGCATCGCGGATATGTTAAAGTTGCCAGTTTCCTTTTGGTTACCGTTCTCTGGAGTGGGCTTTCCTACCTTACCTGGATTGCAGAGGGCATCCGCGATGTTGCCTTCTTTGCCTACTCCATTCCAATCCTGATGGCTGGTATTCTTTTGGGGTGGCGCGGCGCAGCCGTTGTTATTTTCGTTAGCACCATTGCCGGCTGGGCACTCGCATATGCAGAAACGAACCGCATCCTGGTTCCCATTCTGGATGAGCCGCTCAGCTTTGCACGTGATATGACAGGTGTCTTTCTGCTGATGGGTGTGTTGATCTACATAATGATCACCAGTCTTCAGAATGCGCTTAACAAATCGCGTTCAGCCATGCAAGAGTTGGCTTCCTCCGTTAACGAATTAAATGAGCTGCGTGTCAAACTTGAACACAGGGTCGATGAGCGCACATCCGAGTTGAGCCGCCGCGCCTCTCAGCTGGAGGCGGTCGCCAGCTTGGCACGAACGATTGCCGCCATGCAGGATGTCGATTCTCTGCTCCCCACGATTACAAAGTTGGTCAGCCAGCAATTTGGTTTTTACCACGTGGGCATTTTCCTCCTGGATCAACAGCGACAGAACGCTGTCCTGCGAGCGGCAAACAGCGCGGGAGGCCTGCGCATGTTGAGTCGTCAGCACAGCCTATCCCTAGATATGCACAGCATCGTCGGCTACGCCACCTCGCACGGCGAACCTCGCATCGCCCTGGATGTTGGAGCTGATTCTGTTTATTTCAACAATCCTGATCTCCCCGAGACACGCTCCGAGATGGCGATCCCGCTCCGAGTCGCTGGCACGGTCATCGGCGCGCTCGATGTGCAAAGCACGGAGACCAACGCGTTCACCGCGGAGGACATCAACGTGCTAGCTACTCTGGCAGACCAGATCGCGATCGCAATTGAGAATGCGAGGCTGTTTGGTGAAACCAAAAATGCCCTCAACGAGGCACAACTGACGTTTGAGAAGTATACGCAGCAGGAGTGGAGCCGGTTTGCGCGACAGGCCAAATACAGCGGGTTCGTCTTCGATGGAAAACATATTATTCCTATGGATAAGAATTCGAAGCGCGATCCCATACAGGCGGTTATTCAAACAGGTAGTCTTTCATTGGAAAGGCCGTCCGCGACAATTGCTGTACCGATTAAATTGCGTGGACAAACCATTGGCGTGCTGGATATACGCGCGAAAAATGGACAGAGGCACTGGAAACAGGACGAGATTGCCATGCTGGAAGCCGCAGCGGAGCGCGCTGCCCTTGCCCTAGAGAATGCCCGGCTGGTCGAAAGTGCTCAACGGCGTGCGGCTCGTGAGCGCGCCATCGGAGACATCTCCTCCCGAATTGGTTCGGTAAGCAGCCTAGAGTCAATTCTCCAAACCGCGGTCGAGGAGTTAGGTCGCAAGATCGGCGGCGCCACTGAAGTAACCCTCGAGATCAATACGGCTGACGGGCAGAGCCAAGGCTAAACACATAGATGAACAGGTAGAGCTATGCTGAAAGCAGTACGGAAATTTTTCGCTCCCCCGGTCTTCCTGGAAGACGAGGATAAAACCCGCAAGGCAAAATATGCGAATGCAATTGCCATTGCGTTTTTTGCCGTTGTGATTGTCTACGAAACCATCATAAGGCTTTTCCTCAGTTATTCAGCCTTTTCCATTCTGGACCTGTTTGTGTTTGGAGTCGCAATCATTTGTGGTGCAGGTCTGCTCTTACTGCGAAAAGGGTATGTTAAGTTTGCGTCTGTTTTGCTGGTCGTCATGACCTGGATGGCTTCAAACAGCATATCCGCAACCGGCTTTGGAGTACGAGACTCCTCTTATGTAATCAATTTCGCGATTGTTCTCATGGCTGGTCTTCTGCTCGGCTGGCAGGCTTCCCTCATTACCACCGTCATCAGCATTTTCGCAGGCTTTGGTTTGGCTTATGCCGAAACGAATGGGTTGATCAATGTACCTCCCTACCCTGTTACATCCTTCGCACAGGACATGACATTCGTCTTTGGCCTGAATGCTGTATTGATCTATTTGCTGATCAACGGCCTTGAAAACGCCTTAAGGAAATCTAGGCGGAACCTGGAAGAGTTGGAATCGGCGAACGTGAGTCTGAACTACACTCAGACCGAATTGCAGAACCGGTCAGCGGATTTGCTCACTGCAAACGAACAACTGGAAAACCGTACAAAAAAGCTTCAGGCAGTTGCCGAAATAACCCGTACAGCCGCCGCCTTGCAGCGCTTCGACGATCTGCTAACAACAATTACACAGATCATCAGCAGCCAACTTGGGTACTACCACGTGGGCATCTTTCTCCTTGATGAGGAAAGGCAGTACGCCATCCTGCGTTCTGCCAACACGGAGAGCGGATCGAAAATGATCGAGAGCGGCTATCGCTTGCCGGTTGGACAACTGGGGGTTGTTAGTTCTGTGGCACAGACCGGACAGCCACGTATTGCCTTGAATGAAGGCAGGCAGAATCCTTCATCCACCAATCCTGACCTGAATGAAACACAATCCCAACTCGCACTGCCGCTTAAGTCTGGCGATGAGGTGATTGGTGTGCTGGATATCCAGTCTGCAAAAACCAACGACTTTACCGAGGACGACCTCTCCACGTTGTCCATCCTTGCGGATCAAGTTGGGATCTCTCTACAGAATGCCCTTATTTTTGAGGAATCCCAAAGAGCCCTGAGAGAGGCAAATGCCGAGTCGCTACGTGCATCCAAACAGGATTGGAGGAGCTTTGAAGAAACGCTTCAGACCCGAGGCTATCGCTATGACGGTATCAAGTCTGAACCATTGAAGGATGCGAAACAGTTGGGCAGAGAAAACGATTCGGTGGTCATCCCGGTTCAGTTGCGCGGCCAGACTATTGGTCGTTTGCGGTTAAGCGCGCCAGACAACCGGCGTGAATGGACAGACGATGAACTCGGCATCGTGCAGGCAACTGCCGAACGTGTTGCGCTGGCACTTGAAGGAGCACGTTTGCTCGATGGGGCGCAGAAACGCGCGAGCCGCGAAGCCTTCCTTTCTGACGTGGCAGCCAAACTCAGCACCTCGTTCCAGCTCGACTCCATCCTGCGCGACACGGTACAGGAACTTGGTCAAACGCTAACGAATTCAACAGTTACCTTCCAGCTTGTCAACCCATCTCAGGATGGGCTTGAAACACAAAGACCAAATGGGGCTTCTGCGGAGTAAACCATGATTTCGAATGAAACCTCCACCACAACGATGAATTCTTCAGACTGGTTTACGCGCCTGCGAGCTTTTCTCATTAATCCACCTGCTTCTGTTCAGGACATTGGCAAGAGAAGACGCGCCCAGTTGTTAGCAGTCCTGACACTGATTCTGGCTGCCGGCCTGACATCGGGATTGATAACAGCCTCCTACGCAGCCGGCGATTTCATTCCTCTCCTTCTGATTACATTCATTGCCTACGCCTTAAGTCGGACCACCCAGTATCAGATCGGTATCTATTTCTTCTGTTTTGGCTTTACGACCTACGGCTTCGCCACACTCTTCCTTGGAACAGCCAGCAGTTATGCGACGGCACTGACCACCACAATCTATGCTTCTCTTGTTATTGCCAGCATTTTGCTCTCCTCGCGAAGCCTGATCCTACTTGTAATGTTTGTCGCGGCTGGAGCTCTCACCGCCCCACTATATTCCCGGATTCCAATCGTCGTCGATAGTGTATTTTACAGGGACACAGGCAGCGCCATCGCCATCGGGGCTATTCTGGTCGGGGCAAACGCGTTTCGCTCGTATGTGGAGAAAGAACGTTTAAAGGAATTGAGCCGCACAAACCGCGAATTGGAAACCCTTACCGCCAGCCTGGAGCAACGCGTGGATGAACGGACCGCCGAAATCGAAGCAGTGAATAAACAAACGATCCGCCGTGCTGCACAGCTAAAAAGTGTTACAGAGCTTTCAGAGTCCATTGCCCAGCTGCAGAACCTGAACGAGATTTTCCCCACCACCACTGAATTGATTAGCGAACG
>JAICQC010000502.1 GCA_025938055.1 Anaerolineales bacterium
CCAGGGCGCAGTGGATGATCCGCACGTCGGTTGGGTAAACAAGACAGTGGCGATGCTGAAAGAACTCGGACATTAATAGTCCGCGCTGAGCGGAGAATGGAGCGATTGCTGCGAAGTTCGTAGTCGAAGCGCAGTTGGTGCAAACGCCCTTCGACTGCATTCCTCGTTTCATTCGTCACTCCGCTCCGGGAGGAGGTTTTGAAAGGATTATATGATCCTCGATTCATTCAAACTTGATGGAAAGGTTGCGCTCGTCACTGGCGCGGGGCAGGGGCTGGGGCAGGGCATGGCGCTCGGTCTCGCCGAAGCCGGCGCGGATATTGCCAGCATAGACCGAACGGGCTGTGCGGGAACATGTGAAGCCGTGCGCGGCATGGGGCGGCGTTATTTCGAGTCTGTCGTGGACTTGCGCGAAGCGGCTGTGGACGATTTACAAAAAGTTGTTGAACGAATTGTGAATGAACTGGGCCACATCGATATTCTGGTGAACAATGCTGGCACGATCCGCCGCGTGCCTGCCGTTGATTTCACCGAAGCGGATTGGGACGACGTGTTGCAGATCAATCTGAAAGCGGTATTTTTCCTTTCGCAGGCGGTGGGGCGCGTCATGCTGTCGCAGGGAGGCGGCAAGATCATCAACGTCGCCTCGATGCTTTCGTTCCAGGGCGGAATTATCGTCCCCTCGTACACCGCCGCAAAAAGCGGACTGGCAGGCATCACGCGCGCGCTTGCCAATGAATGGGCAAAGCACAACATCAACGTCAATGCCATCGCGCCGGGATACATGGCGACCGATAACACCACGGCATTACGCGCTGACCCAATCCGCTCAGCATCCATTCTTGATCGAATTCCGGCGGGTCGCTGGGGGACGCCCGAGGATCTGAAAGGTTTGGTTGTTTTGCTTGCATCCTCGGCTTCTGATTACATGAACGGAGCCATCATCCCCGTCGATGGCGGCTGGCTGGCTCGATGAGCATTCAAGATGGTATTCTATAATCACATCTCAACCCCAATACCTTTTCCAAGAAAGGATGTCTGAAATGGAATACCGAATGCTGGGTCGCTCCGGAGTGCAGGTCTCGCCGCTTTGCCTGGGAACCATGAATTTTGGCGGGTCCACAAGTGAAGAAAATTCCTGCGAGATCATGCAGAAAGCTGTGGATAGCGGGATCAATTTCTTCGATAGCGCCAACGTGTACAACAAGGGTGAGAGCGAGAGGATCACGGGAAAGTTCCTAAAAGAAAATAAGCTCCGTGAGCAGATTGTTCTGGCGACCAAGGTCTTTGGACGCGTGGGCGATCTACCCAACGATGGAGGCGGAACGCGCTACCACATCATCAAAGCCTGCGAGGATTCGCTGCGGCGTCTGCAGACTGATCACATCGACCTCTACCAACTCCATCGCCCGCCGTTGACCCATCCACAGGAGGAAACTCTGCGCGCCTTCGACGACCTGATCCGCGCCGGCAAAGTCCGTTACATCGGCTGTTCCACGCACCCCGCCTGGCTGGTGATGGAAGCCCTGGCGGTCAGCGAGCGCTATGGGTTGAACCGGTACATCAGCGAGCAACCGCCTTATAACTTGTTGGACCGCCGTGTCGAGAACGAACTTGTGCCCTTGTGCCAGAAATACGGTCTGGCGATCCTGCCCTGGTCTCCGCTGGCGATGGGCGTCCTGGCAGGTCGCTACAGTCAGGCAGGCACCTACCCCGAAGGTTCACGCGCCCAGCGTTGGGAGAAAAGCATGAGTGAGGCTCGCATCACCCAGCGCGGCATCGACGTGGGCAACAAAGTGAAGGAGCTGGCTCAGGAACGAGGTCTGACAGCTTCACAACTTTCTTTGCTTTGGATCAAAGATCAACCTGGCGTCACCGCGCCGATTATCGGTCCGCGCACACTTGCCCACCTCGAAGATGCGCTTGGCATTTTGGATAAGAAGCTCGATGAGGCAGACCGCCCGTTGTTCGATGAGCTTGTGCACCCGGGCACCGCGGTTGCCGATTTTCACAATTCCAACGATTGGATGAAAGCGCGCATCATTTCCTGATGATGAAAATCGCTCTCGACCCTGACCGTTATTTCTCGCCGGAAACGTCCACACGTGAAATTGCCCGCGAGTTGTATGAATCCGTTGCCGATCTGCCACTCATCTGCCCGCACGGACATGTCCACCCGCGCCTCTTCTCCGATCCCGATGCAACCTTTGGCTCACCAGCCGACCTTTTCATCATCCCCGACCACTACGTCACGCGCATGTTGTATTCGCAGGGTATCCCATTCGAGTCATTGGTGGATGGTGACCATCGAAAGGTATGGAGTCTCTTTTGTGAGAACTTCCGTCTCTTTCGTGGCACGCCCAGCGGCATCTGGCTGACGGAGGAACTGTGCACTGTTTTTGATGTGGATGAAAAGCCAGACGCCTCCAACGCGGACCGGTTATTCGATGCCCTCTCCGGGAAACTAGCTTCGCCCGAATTTTCTCCGCGCAGGCTCTTCGAGCGTTTCAACATTGAAGTCCTCTGCACAACAGATGCCGCCACCGACACGCTCGAACATCATCAAGCGATTCGCGAAAGCGGGTGGACGGGGCGCATTCTTCCCACCTTCCGCCCTGATGGTGTTGTCAACTTTGATGCTGCAGATTGGCGATCGAACATTGACAAGCTCAGCCAGGTCAGCGGCGTGGATGTGGTGGATTACAAGTCATTCGTCCGTGCGCTGGAGCAGCGGCGCGCCTTCTTCAAATCTGTGGGCGCGACCGCCACCGATCACGCCGCGCTCACACCTGCTACCGCAGAATTGAATACCGCTGAAGCCGATGCCATCTTCCAGCGCGCGCTCCAAGGCGATTCAGACTCCGCTGATGCCGCGCGCTTCACCGCCCACATGCTGATGGAAATGGCGCGCATGAGCATCGAGGATGGACTGGTGATGCAATTGCACCCCGGTTCGTTCCGAAATCATAACGAAGCAATCTTCAACAGATTTGGACCGGATAAAGGTGCAGATATTCCCCTGCAGACGGAGTACACGCGCAATCTGCTCCCGCTCTTGAATCAATACGGGAACGACTCGCGGCTGACACTGATACTTTTTACTCTTGATGAGACGGCGTATGCGCGCGAGTTGGCTCCGTTGGCAGGGCATTACCC
>JAICQC010000098.1 GCA_025938055.1 Anaerolineales bacterium
AACCCCTGATGGTCTCTCTGGCAAGAAAAGAGATTTGGTTTCGTGGTATTTTTCATTTGATTGGCAATCTTGGGTGGAGTAAATTGCGAAAGGTAGAAAGCGCCAACACAGCCCCGGATGAACGCCGGGACTCTGCGCGGCGTGCAGTGGACCCCCGGAAGAACGCCGGGATTATAAGGTGGGTATGCGCCGCACGCCCTGCGGGCACAGGCATTTTTCTCGGCGTTAGGTTTTTACCGGTTCGACAGCGAGTCTCAGCCCACCCAACCTGCCACTAACGCCAGCCGTTGGGCGGCTGAAGCAATGGGCCAACAACATAGTACGACCGATAATGGCTATGACAAAATTCACTTATAAAAAATATAGCAGAGAAGATCAGAGAGCACTGGCAATCTGGGCCGCAGATTGTGCTGAGCGAGTACTCCCCTTTTTTGAACAGGCATACCCGCAAGATGATCGACCCCGCCATGCCATCCAAGTGTGCCGAACATGGGTTCGTACAGGCGTGTTTCGAATGGCCGACATACGCGGAACTTCTCTCGCGGCTCATGCGGCTGCCCGTGAGGCAAAAGAAAATGACGCGGCTTGCTTTGCTGCACGCGCCGCAGGTCAGGCGGTTGCAACTGCGCACGTTGCACAACACGCCTATGGCGGTGCGTATTATGCCCTTAAAGCGATTGCGGCAAAAGATCCTATGAATGCCGAGGCTAAAATCGATGAAGAACGCTACTGGCAATCCCAGCATCTTCCAGAGAATCTAAGGCAAGAGATTATGAAAAGAATAATCCTTCAAAAGAAGGGCAAAAGAATTGTCATCAAAATACAAAAAGGTGAGGGCTTTTAATACATGCTTCGGTACGTCCAAAGTTCAGAGAACCGCCTAACACAGCCCCGCTCGCGCCGACCGGCTGGGAGTCTGCGCGTTTTCGGCAGTTTGCATGGCTTCAAGCTGGTTCTGTCAAAATGGCGTTGTCTCGTCCCGCCTGGTGGTTGACTAGCAAAGCTGTGTCGAAACCCACCAGCGGCTAGTGCTCACCGCTAGGCGCTACTTAAGTTAACCAACGATCGGAGGATGTTTTCATGCATAGAGAAGAAGAATTACTGGTTCAGTGCAAAATGGTACACGTACCATGACCCAGATACTACTGATTGTCGGCGTGGCGGCGGCCGCGGTGTTCGTCGCCATTCTGCTTATTGAGGGTATGCTTCGGCCCAGTTACAACCCCACCTACCACACGGGCAGTGCGCTTTCATTGGGCGATCGCGGTTGGATTCAGATCGTCAACTTCCTGCAGCTGGGGGTGGGAATGTTCGCCTTCGCTGTGGGCGTCTACCAGACCCTGAACAGTGTTGTCGGGGCTCTACTAGTGGCGATCTTTGGGCTGGGAGCGATCGTCGCCGGCGTATTCCGTATGGATCCCATGCGCGGCTACCCACCCGGAGCCCCAACCGGAACTCCGGCCGAGTTGACCTGGCGCCACAAGGTCCACGACCTGGCAGGGCCGGTCATGTTCCTCGCAATCTTTGGGGCGTGCCTGGCGCTGACAGGCTACCTCTCAGCGCCCTGGCGGATGTACACGGTGCTTACGGCGGTTGTTGGCCTCGCTCTAACCATCTCGACGGCCGTCGCGTGGCAGAAAGACGCCAGGTTTACCGGACTTGTACAACGCGCCCTCATCCTCGTGTACTGCAGTTGGATTGTGCTGCTGGGCATCCATCTCTTATGAGAGCCGCTTTCCGCGACTACAGTGTATAGGTTCGCTCTCTAGCAAATCCCTCCGTTTCACTCGAGGTGGCGCTCAGCGTGAGGACCGCGCGGCGCAAGGCATAGCACCCACTGCTTCGCAGCCTTTCAGGGCGGGGACGATGACGCCAACCGTCAGCCAAATTTATGCTGTAACAATGAAAATGATTGGAAAATCTATGGAACCTGCGTGGAAGATCGTTGAAAATGGTATCCATGCTTATACATTCGATGCGTACGGCATAAGCATTATTGCATTTCCGACTAATTTCGAGATTGTCTATGAGCCTGCGCAAAGGTTATCCATCCATCAGGTAGGGCAAAGCTTCAAGTATCGCTACCTTGTAAACGGTTCGTTTTTTGAAGGGTCAGGAGAGCATGCAGGTTGGCTTTCAATCTCAGGAAACAATCTCATGCCATTGAAACCTGATCGTCAACTCACGCATATTGCCATTCTCAATACCACAACCAGCGAACTAGTCTTCAGGTCGGCAGAATTATGGAAGCCATCCATGAGCGACAAGGCGAATATAGAATTCCAGACAGGACCACTGGTCATTGAGTCCAATGTGCTCGATATGCCATCTATTCGCCAGTCCATCAATGGACTGCGTTCCCATCAACGAACGCTGCTTGCCTATACCGAAACAGATATGATGAAGTTTTTTATAACTGTCAGAGAGCCTGAACGTCTTGACAAATTAGGAGAAGATCTGTTGAAGCTATCAATATTTGAGGGGAAAACGCTCTCCGTAATAAATGTTGATGGAGGTCCTTCCGTAGCTCTGGATAGCCAGGCTTATCCTGAAATGAATCACAATCAAGACGCTGTCCTACCAATTCTAATTGCTCTGAGATAGTCGAGACAGCAGATTATGTTGTGGAGTGTTTATGCAGATATGTCTCGGTGAAAGATTTGGCTAGCAATGCGTGCAGCAACGTGCTTTCTGACTATACTTTCAATTGCGTCCCTGCTATTGGCAGACGCACAGACACCCCTGTAATCTGAAAGTGAGGCTTGCGTGGAGGCCAATCGCCAGTATTGGAGTGATCAACAGCAGCACTTCCGTCGGGTGCTCCTCCATTCCCATCGACATAGAGAGGCGATTGATGCCTTTCTCGAACAACACGCCACAGCTTTACGCATTTGTACGAAGCAGCTCGCGTGCGCCAAAGGCTAAGACGATAAGCCTGCGACTGGAAAGACTACCGAAAAAGAAAACTGCCCATTGCGGGCGAACACAGTCCCGCTCGCGCCGACAGGCGGACGTCTTCCTGGGTAACCCTCCCACTCCGCTACGCTCCGGGGGCAGTAGTGGCACTGTCCACGTATTGAGCCAATGAGTCAACGCAAGCTCGAAGTGCTGCAGATCATTTTTCTTCCCTCTCGGTAATTCAAGATAACACCTGATACAACACCAAAGTGTCTATACAGCGACACCCTAATGCAGCTATAGTACTTGCATGCTGAGCGAACAGCCCGGCAAGGAAATTTCCAGCAATCCCAAATCAGAAATTTATCCAGATGAACCCATGGTCTATCAGATCAGGGTCAAAGTAGGCAACTATGGTCCTAAAAGTACGTATTAAAGGTTATCACCTACTGAGTTATGAAATAATAATTTCCGCCGCATACATGTCGTTGCGAGCGTCCTTCCCTGGCACTGCCCGCCAGGGCAAGTGTGCGAAGCCGCGTAGCGTCTTGTTTCAAGCATAATTATGGCGAATCTAGGCTGGGAGACACTTGCACCGCACGCAAGTGCAGGTATTGCTTCGTCGGGAAGAGCGTCCTCCTCACAACGACCTTGAAATAGGAGCATAGGTTAAATGAGCAAAAACGATCAAATGGATGGGTTCCCTCAAGGGGAAGAGGTTTCTCGTCCGATGACTGGTGCTGAGTATCTTGAAAGCCTGCGTGACGGACGTGAGGTTTGGATCTATGGGGAACGAGTGAAAGACGTTACCCTGCACCCCGCGTTTCGCAACCAGGCCCGCATGGTCGCCCGCATGTACGATTCCCTGCACCATCCCCAGACAAAAGCCCAATTAACCTGCACAACGGATACAGGATCGGGTGGATATACTCATCGCTTTTTCAGAGCCAGCCATAACGTCGATGAGATGGTAGCCGCCCGCGATGCCATCGCCGCATGGGAACGCATTGGCTTTGGCTGGATGGGACGCAGCCCTGGATTCATGGGAGCTTTTACAGGCATGTTAGGTTCAAATGCTGAGTTTTTTGCCCCTTATCAAGCCAATGCCCGCCGCTGGTATACAGAAACGCAGGAGAAAGTCTTGTTCTTTAACCATGCGCTCACGACGCCACCCATAGACCGCCGTTTGCCACCCGATGAACTAGAGGATGTGCATCTCCATGTGGTCAAAGAGACAGACGGGGGACTTATTCTCAGCGGAGCCAAAAATATCACAACAAACTCTACGTTGAGCAATTACAGCCTGGTTGCCAGTGATGGGGTTCGTTTTATCAAAAAGAAAGATTTTGCCCTCATCTGTATTGTTCCCATGAACGCTGCCGGCATCAAATTGATCTGTCGTCCTTCTTATGAAATGACAGCCGGTCTGCTCGGTACACCCTTCGACTACCCACTTTCCAGTCGCTTCGATGAGAATGATGCCACCTTCATTTTTGATAACGTATTTGTACCCTGGGAAAATATACTGGCATATGGTGATCTGGCGAAGTGTAATACGTATATGCAGTCCACCGGCTTTTATCATCGAGGTGGTTTGCAAACGTGTACCCGTCTGGCTGTCAAGTTGGATTTGATTGCGGGCCTGGTCATAAAAGCGGTGGAGGCGACCGGCACGGATGAGTTTCGCGGGGTCCAGGTCAACGTTGGCGAAGTATTGAATTGGCGGCACTTAATATGGGCTCTGAGCGATGCGATGGCACGCACAGTTACCCCTCACAATGGTGCAGTTGTGCCGAACCTGGATTATATGATGGCCTTTCGTATGATGGGGGCGATGGTGTATCCCAAGATCAAAGAAATTGTCCACAACATTGTCGCTAGTGGGCTTATCTTCCAACCTTCCAGTTCCCGTGACTTTCAATCCCCCGAGCTGCGTCCTTACCTGGATAAATATATGTCCAGCTCTACGGGCGATGCGGTTGAGCGGGTTAAGATTATGAAAATGTTGTGGGATGCCATCGGTACCGAGTTCGCCGGCCGCCATGAATTGTATGAGCGCAACAATTACGGCAATCATGAAGTCATTCGGATGCATTCATTATTTGAAGGACGTGATAACGGTACAGTAGATGAACTTAAAACCTTTGTCGAAACTTGTATGGCAGATTATGACCTGGATGGTTGGACTTCTCCTGACCTGATCAATTCAGACGACATCCGTGTTGCAGCTAAAAATTCAGGGGAACGCTTCCAGGGTTTTAACCATAAAGCCGTTGCCGAAGATCGTCTCGTAGCGGAACCCCATCAACTTTTGGTCGAATGGAATGACACCCAAACTGATTATCCGGCTGACAAGTGTATTCATCACTTATTTGAGGAACAAGTGGAACGTTCCCCCGATGCCATTGCTGCCGTCTTTGGTGAGGAACAACTAACTTATCGTGAGCTCAATCAGCGAGCCAATCAACTGGCACACCACTTGCAAACATTGAGTGTAGGTCCAGAGGTGTTGGTTGGCATTTGTGTGGAACGCTCCCTGGAGATGGTGGTAGGACTGTTGGGCATCCTCAAGGCAGGTGGGGCTTATGTCCCGCTTGATCCCCATTATCCACCAGAACGGTTAGCCATGATGTTAACCGATGCGCAACCCGCGGTTTTGCTGAGCCAAAGTCATTTACTTGATACGTTGCCAAACACCTCCGCTACGATTATTACCCTGGATAAGGATTGGGCTACCTACCAACCCCTGACCAATCCGACGAGCACCATCAAGTCCGATAATCTGGCTTATGTGATCTATACGTCCGGTTCAACGGGTAGACCCAAAGGGGTGCAAATCATCCACCGGGCTTTGACCAATTTTCTAACGAGTATGCAAGAACGGCCCGGGCTGACCCGGCATGACGTTCTCGTCGCGGTCACAACCTTATCATTTGATATTGCGGCTTTAGAGATCTATCTTCCTCTCATTGTAGGGGCCAAACTCATCATCGCTACCCAGGATTCTGTGGCAGATGGTTCTCGTTTGCAGAGTTTACTGCATGAGCATCAAGTCACAGTCATGCAGGCAACCCCCACAACCTGGCGACTATTGTTATTAACTGGCTGGCAAAATGAAACCAGAATCAAAATACTTTGTGGTGGGGAAGTCTTGCCCAATGAGTTAGCCAAACAATTGGTAGCCCGCAGTGATTCGGTTTGGAATCTCTACGGCCCCACCGAAACGACGATATGGTCAACGGTCTATCAAGTGAAAGACGTAACGCATCAGCCAATTCCCATTGGAAAAGCAATTCCGAACACAAGCCTGTATGTTCTGAACCGGCATTTAGAACCGGTGCCTGTGGGCATGGCTGGAGATTTGTATATCGGTGGAGCAGGCGTAGCCAGAGGGTATTTGAACCGTCCTGAAGAGACCGCCGAGAAGTTTATCCCCAACCCGTTTGGGCAAGGACGTCTCTACAAAACCGGTGATCTCGCGCGCTGGCTGCCAGATGGCAATCTCGAGTTTTCAGGTCGAATCGATGATCAAGTCAAGCGGAGAGGTTTCCGAATTGAGCTGGGAGAGATTGAAGCGGTCTTAAACCAGCATCGCATGGTGGAACAAAGTCTGGTCGCCCTCAAAGAACGAGGAGCGGGGGATAAGCAACTGGTGGCCTATATCCAACCAACGCCTCAAAACGTTGACACGACCGGTGAAGAAGCGCATGTAGCCCTGTGGGAAACCCTGTTTGAGCAGACCTACAGCCAGGAGGGGGCTGAGGCACTCACCTTCAACATCGCGGGCTGGAAGAGCAGTTATACCGGGCAGCCGATTGCGGCAGAGGAGATGCGGGAGTGGGTGGATGAAACGGTTACGCGTATTATGGCTTTGAAACCGCGGCGCGTACTCGAAATTGGGTGCGGGACAGGCCTACTGCTTGCCCGGATAGCACCCCATTGTGAGAACTATACCGGGACTGATTTTTCAGAAACCGCCCTTCACCATACCCGCCAGATGTGTCAGCAACTTGATCATGTAGGCCATGTTACCCTGCGGAAAGGATTCGCCGATGACTTTCGTGGGCTTGAGGCGGACCAGTTTGATACGATCATCCTCAACTCCGTGATCCAATATTTTCCCGACATACACTATCTGGAACGGGTCATTGCCGGCGCGTTACACGTCTTAAAACCGGATGGTTTTATTTTTATTGGCGATGTGCGTCACCATGAGCTGCTTGACACATTTCACACCTCCGTCCAGCTGTATCAGGCCAAAGACACTCTGACCGTACAGCAGTTGAATCAGCAGATCCAACGCCATCAGAGACAGGAAAAGGAGCTGTTAGTCTCGCCTGACTTTTTTCTATCATTGGCTCAAGAGTATGATCTTATTGGTCACGTACAGGTCCAGCCCAGATTTGGTCAGGCAGAAAATGAATTGACGAAATTCCGGTATGATGCCATCTTGCATGTGGGTCGAATCATGGACTTGCAGGCGGAGATCGTCTGGCATGATTGGCGCAAGCTGGAGTCAAATCTACATGCCGTGGAGAGTCTGTTAGAGGGTGACACCCCGTTCGGCCTGCGCCATGTCCCCAACCGTCGGCTCCAGGCGGAGCGGTACGCCCAGGCGTGGCTGAGAGAAGCCAGTTCGAGGGCAACAGTGGCAGACTATCGACGTAATTTGGGTCAACAGCATAAGCCTGAAATTTCTCTGAACCAACTGAGAGAGTTGGCCCGGAGTCATGGCTGGCAGATGGAAGTAAGTTGGCTCAATACGACGCGTGATGGTGAAATTGAGGTGGTGTTCAGCCGCACATCTCAACCCGTCCAATTTACCACGCGCACCCCCGGGAAAGAGTGGTCCAGGTATGCGAATGTGCCTGCGCAAAAGAACCTGGCGGCTGAATTAATCCCCCACTTGCAAGCCTATCTCAGGGAAACGTTGCCGAATTACATGCTGCCAGATGCCCTTGTTCTCCTGGATGAGTTTCCCGTGACCCCCAATGGCAAGATAGATCGCAGGAAATTGCCAGAGCCAGATCGTTCGGGCCTGGTTACAGGGAATGAATTTGCTTTCCCACACACTCCAACAGAGAATACGCTGGCTATGCTCTGGGGCGAGGTGTTAGGCCTCGAGCAAGTCGGACGGTATGATGACTTCTTTGAGCTGGGTGGTCATTCCTTGCTGGCTACCCGGCTTGTCGCCCGTATCCGCGACACCTTCAAGGTTGATTTGTCGCTGCGACGTTTATTTGAAACACCGACCCTCACTGCGGTTGCCGATTTCATTGACCACCCCTACGGGCGAACCGGCAATAACCAAATAGACCTCTCAGTCAGGAATGACACAACAGCAAGCCCCTCGCTGTTCCCAACCCCCCTCCAACTCCCCCCTCACTTGATTACTCTGCAGCCCGAAGGTGCCGAAGGCGAACGACGTCCCCTCTTCCTGGTCCATCCACTGGCCGGCCTGGCTTTCCCCTATCATGAATTGGCTATACATTTGGGACCCGATCAACCTGTTTACGGTCTACAATCGATAGGGATTTCCGGCGAGGCTTCACCCTTAATCCAAGTCGAGGCTATGGCTGAACGCTATCTCGCAGCCATCCATCAGGTTCAACCCGAAGGACCGTATCAGTTGGCTGGCTGGTCCTTTGGGGGGACAATCGCTCTGGAAATGGCTCAGCAGTTAAAGAAAAAAGGGGAGTCCGTAGCTTTGTTGGCTATCATCGATACGCGCATCTATTCGACCCGCTTCGCGACATTCTGGCACGGATCCAAAGTGTTCTTAACCAGTATGATGCCTCATCTCTGGCCCTATATCTCTGATTATCTTCATTTGCAGTCAACGGAGCCGGGTGGGGAGACAAAGCTGCCGAAATTCAAAATGTCAGAGCTTAAGCGCCTCCTCCGAGTCTTCCAAGCAAATATCCGGGCTGACAGTCGCTATAGACCCCAAAGGTATCTGGGCCAGGTGACCTTGTTTAAAACCGCAGATCAAGACTCAACCTGGGGCTGGGGTGACATCGCCGCGGACGGTGTTGAGCTACACCAAATTCCGGGCCAGCATATGAACGTGTTGCGATCACCCCAGGTGCGGGTCCTGGCTGAAAAACTGTCGGCTTGTCTGACCCAACCTGATGAGGTTATGACCCCAGATCCGCTGCCTTAGCTCAATGTATACATGAACCTGGGCGCAATATGGTAAAGAAGGGACTATCACCATGACGAATTCGAATGCGGTGTGGGCGGGCGAAGCCGCCTCGTAGCCTGCGCGATAGCGGTCGTTTTCGTTTCACACGTGAACTGGTGCTGCATCATTGTGAAAAGGGTGATGCCACACGCTTCATTGGATTGATCATGACCAGTGGCTATCACTACCAGCTCAAGCAAGGCACAGTGACGGAGCATGAGATCGCACTGGATCGGCTCAAACGGGCTGCGCTTGACTATATCGGCTCGGAGCCAATTCCCTGGTATTTCAGCTATCGAGTCAGACTGGGCATTCGGTAAGAAATTGACCAGCCCGCCTCCGCCAATGTCCTTGATCTTCGAAGCATCGAGCAGCTGAGACTCGTTTGGCGCACGATGGGGGCTCGTGGCGAGATCAGTCCTCAGCTCACCGCTTTTTTCACGAGGGCGGCGATCTTTGCCTCTTCGGCGGCGGTCAACTCCTTTAGCGCGAACGAGGCGGGCCACATGGCGCCTTCGTCGAGGTTCGCGTCGTCGTTGAAGCCGAAAGTCGCGTACCTCGAGTTGAACTTCGATGCGGCGGTGAAGAAGCAGACGACCTTGCCTTCCTTGTTGGCATACGCGGGCATCCCGTACCAGGTCTTCGGCGAGAGGGATGGCGCGCTGGCTTTGACGATCTCATGGATCCGCTTGGCCATGGAGCGATCTGGTTCCGGCATCTCGGCGATCTTCGCCAGCACGTCGCTTTCCGCCGCTCTGCCTTCGCGCTCCGCCTTCTCCTCTTTGAGGCGTTCCTTCAACGCGGCTCGTTCCTCGGCTGTGAGTCCCTTGGACTTCTTGGCTGTACTCTTAACTGGGGTCATGAGAATCTCCTTATCTCTACATTGTTGGATTACGGCTTAATTTTGCCGTTCTATTCTAACGTCGAATGACAAGAGGTCAAAATGACAGAAGATTGATGTTCTAATCAGGTTCTCATAATTTAGCATTTGGTATTTGGTTCTTTTGTAGAATGGCAGTCGCTCAGAGATCTTCGGCATGTGAGGAGATTTCTACCCCAAATTATGACAAATGTTATTCGGATTCGTGAAGAATGCAACTTTTGGCTTCGGCTCTTATTCCTATAATAAGCATACATAAACCTCGTTGAAGAAAGTTGGATGGAATGAGCGCTACCAAACGAGTCGAAACCAGCAAGATCTCCTGCGAATGCGGCAAAGGGGAGTTTCTCTTTTATGCCTGCGAAGCCGACCGATGGCTGTTTGTTGACCACCCGCGCGAAACCTGGTTCGAGATGCACATCCTTTGCGATACCTGTTCGGGTCTGTTTCAAAGATGCAGGCTGACCCCGGTCACACAAGAGGACCAGGAAACATACTGGAAACTCACCATCCCCGTAGCGGATCAGCTTCCCGTCCATCAATAACTGAACTGTTCTTCTGCGGCAATATGACCCCAAATATAGAAGGGCACCTACTACCGGCGCACAACGAGCGATGAACGAGCAACGAAGGTGGCTTCGTCAAAAAAACGGCCTTTTCAAAAATGGAGTGCCAGATAGGGGGGTTGATCTAATAAAAACGCAAAGCTAACGTAACACACACCTTACCCCAGGCAAAGCGCATCACGAGAGAAAGCGGATGAGTTCCGCTGCGGTGCGTTCCGAGGCTTCTTCCGGTAAAAAATGACCGCAATCCAGGGCGTTGCCCTGCACCGCTTTGGCTCTTTCCTGCCATATTTTCAACATGTCATGCTTTGCCCACATACCCCTTGCACTCCATAACACGAGTGTTGGGCAGGAGATTTTGCGGTCCGAGTCGGCTGCATCATGCAGGAGGTCAATCGTCGCCGATGCACGGTACTCTTCCGAGATGGCACGGATCGCCTCTGTATCGAAGCAACGGTGATACTCAGCGATTGCCTCTTTAGCGAACATGCCCTCTCTGCCCGCCCAGTGGTCGAGAATCCAGTTTAGGAAGAAAGCAGGCTCCGCGCCGATCAAACGCTCGGGCAACTCGTCCTCCTGGATCAAGAAGAACCAGTTGAACGCCGCGGTTGCCATCTCCTGATCTACATGAGCAAACGCCCAACGGGTAGGAACGATATCCAGCAGGGCGAGCTTCGTAACCTTATCAGCATGATCCAGCGCCATGCGGTGCGCCACACGAGCGCCACGGTCATGCCCAACCACGGCGAACTGGTCAAAACCTAAACGCTGCATAACTTCCACCTGATCCTGCGCCATCACACGCTTCGAATATGCCAGGTGTCGAGGTCACCGGGTGGTTTTGCACTATCGCCATACCCGCGCAGGTCCGCGCAGACGACGGTAAATCGTTCCCCCAGCGCTGGCGCTACCCGATGCCAGCAAACGTGAGTCTGTGGATAACCATGCAGCATGAGAACCGGATCCCCATTGCCTCCCTGAATCAGGTTGATCATTGTTTCTGTCGTTCTAATCTGCTTGCGAGCAAAACCATCGAACATGGGAATAGTCCTGACAGCGGTTTAGAAGGATCCCGTTTTCAATTCTCCCGCACGCTTGAGGGTTGCAACGATCACTCCTGTGGGCGAGGTTTTCGAATCCGTTAGGGTAAAGGCAACGGCAATCGTCCCATTACTAAATAGGCGTTTCCCCATGCCTAGGGTTACGGGAAATATCTTGAGCCAGAATTCATCCACCAGGTCATGCTCCAATAACGTCTGGATGAGCTCCCCGCTGCCGTGCACCTGTAAGTCAGGACCCTCCCCTGCTTTGAGCTTTTTGATTTCATCTACAACGTTCCCGTTTAAAAAGACCGACTTCTCCCACTCGTGTGACGTGAGCGTATTCGAAGCCACATACTTTGTGGCTCGGTTGATCTCAGGACCCTCTTCTGGATGCTGCGGCCAATAGGATGCAAAAATCTCGAA